>NZ_KV805049.1:346-6707 GCF_001811515.1 Corynebacterium sp. HMSC076G08
CCCCCGACGTGTCTACTTTCCGGGGGTCAGGCCCGTGTGGCGCTCGCAGAGTCAGAGGACGCACCCGTGGTTTCGCTCCTGTATTCAGCCGTTGCCCCGTTCGCCGCGGCCTACGCTCCCGCCCCAGGGCAGCCCGAATCGCCCTCCACATGGATGACGGCGGGCCTAGTTCTTTCTCTGATGGTCACCTTCGGTGCCGCCTTTTCGTTCCTAGCTGGCGTTTCGCGGATCGGGTGGGCGCGGGCGACAAGCAGGCGCCGGCAGGGCGGACCAGTGATCATTGGTTCCTCGGAGGAGGCGAGCAGTATCGTTCGCTCGATCTATGAGGAAAACAATCAGCTGCCGGTGCATATTTTTGAAAGTGGCAATCCCGTGGCGAAAGGCACGCTTGGTCTCGGGTTGAAGCAGAGCCTTGAAAGTGACCGACTGGTGGAGAAGACGGTCCAGCGTGCTTCCATTGTTGTGGTGGCGGCCGAAAATGATATCGAGACGGCGCGGCTCAGTTCCGAGGTGCAAAAGGTGCGAGGCATCGAACGTAGCGATGACGTGTCGATCTTCCAGCTTCTTCAATCCCCCGAGCTGGCAACTTCCGCGCGTTTTACGCACATTGCTAAGCAACGCCCAGTGGGAGCCTTCCACCCCGCCGACCTCACGGTACGCGCGGTGACCGATACCGCGCTTCGCCTCCTGAGCCGTTTGCATGCAAGCACGGTGGAGGTGAAGCAGTGCGGACAAGGGATACAAAAGCGGCAGCTCGACGCGTGGATCAACAGTTACAACCGCTTCGCCGGCGAATTGCAAGTAGTACAGCTCAGTGAACCAGGGCTCACGAACTTGGCAGACGTGGTGATTCTCGTCGGGGATCCGGTGCACGTGGCGGCGCAGATCCCCTCTTACAATGGGCGCAAAGCCATTGTTGCGGTAACGGATCGGACACTGCAAAGCCTGGTCTGGGACGAAAACGACACATCCACCGCCCTGGAGATAGTGGACCCTCAAGAGGTGGGCTTGAGTTTCGAGGCGATCTGCGGCTCCACCTTCTCCGTGTGGGGCTGGGCATTCGATATCGCGTATCAGTCGCTTTACGGCCCGCCGGATCCGAGCAGGGAGCCATCCCGCGACGAGGTGTTAAAAGCCCAGCAGTCTTCCGAGGCAGCAGCCCGGTTCATGGTTGAAAATCTGCGTAATCATGGTTTTGAGCTGGTCAAAGACGCCTATGGATGGGTGGATTCGCTCTCTGAGGAAGAGGTCTGGTCAATGGCTGAGGCCGAACACAACGACTGGATGCTCACCCGCACGTGGGTCGACGCAAGCGGTGCGAAGCGTCGGGCGTCCTATGACTACGAGGTAGAGCCCCCTGCGAAGAAAGGCACGCACATGCCTTTCAAGGATTTGGACCAGACCACGCAGGATTACAACCGCAGGATTGTAGATGACGTGTATCCAGCGCTGGTCGGGATGTTTGGTTACGGCATCGCTAGGAGCTCGTAGGCCTCGGCGAATTCCGAATCGGGCACCGGCCACACTTCTCCATCCACCCCGCGAACGACCCAGTCTCCCGCCCGTATCGAAGCCTCGCCCTCCAAGGTAGGAATCAGCGCGTTTTCCACCGCGCGAACGGCTTGCACGCGCCCGGTTTTCTGGTAGGTGTGCGGTGCAACCTCTGTGTAGGTTTTGGCGAAAATGTCGGCGGCGACGGTCCAGGTTCGGGTGCCATCAGTGAGCTCCCAGTCCCCCGCCTTGCCGCGAAGTCGGCTGCCGTAGGCGGTTGCCCACTCCGTTACGCGCTCCAGCTGCCGGGCTCGAACCTTCCGGATGGGCCGATACCACGCTGCGCGCGCAAATCGACGGTCCAGGCTGGCTGAAGACCACGTTTCCATATGAATGATAGTAGTGGAAGGGATGAGGGGTGTCGATAAGCAAAGGCCTCATGCTGGGGCCCGAACATTAAGCGTGACCACCGGTTGTCACCGCTCTTTGAAAAGTAGCCCAAAACGCTTCTAGAAAAGTAGCGCATCCGGGAAAACTAGATGGGTGAAGTCCCCGCAACAACCTCCGCTTTGCGGTCACATCAGGCACGATAGCCAACGACCGCTCTGGGCTACTTTTCAAAGAGCACCAGTGGGCTACAATTTGAAGAGCGCGCACACCGATAAAGGAGCTGACTGTGCTGATCATTCCCGTTTTTGTGTCGTCGACGTTTCGGGACTTCCAGACTGAGCGAGACATTCTGACGGGTCGGGTGCAAGACCGTCTCAATGAGACGCTCCGCCAGTACGGGGCACGAATGCAGTTTATTGATTTGCGCTGGGGCGTGGACACGGGCGAGATGGAGCCTGAGGAGGCGCAGCGCAAAGTGCTGGATGTGTGCCTGGATGAGGTAACCCGTGCAAACCCTCATTTTCTCGGCCTCATCGGAAGCCGTTACGGGTGGGTCTCGCAAGATACGACTTTGTTGGAGTGGACAGCCGGACGCGCGGGCTTGGATCCTGAACGCGCTCGCGATTGTTCGATCACGGAACTTGAATTTGCCATGGCTGGGTTGTGGGGCACGGATGCGACAACCTCGCCGTTCGTTCTTGTTCGCGACATTGAGGGCCAGACACCGATCGGGTGGCAGGATGCGGACCCGGCGAGGATTTCCGCGTTCAGACAACAGGTGCTTTCGCGCTGGGGCGAGACCGGTAAGGTACGCAGCTACTCCGTCCAGGTCGCGCCGAATGGCCACTGGTCGGAGGTGGGGAAGCAGCAGTTTGAGGACTTGGCAGTCGAACTTTTCGAAAACACCTTGGTCGACCAGGCGCGAAGCACCGCGCCCGCGGGGCCATCCGAGGAGGTGCTTTTCCGCGGAGCGCGCACACGCCTGTTTGGAAGAGACTGGGCATTGCAATTTCTGCAGGCGATGCAACAAACCCGCTTACCTGTCGTTGTCCTGGGCGGGCCGGGCACCGGCAAATCCACCCTGCTCTTGGCATTCGAGCAGCTTCTGATCGATTCGGGGTCAACCCCCGTCACAGTTATCCTTGGACTTGATGATCGGGTGTGGACCGGCGATGAGCTCGCGTTCGAGATCTCCCAGCAGTTAGGTAAGCGAGTGGGCTTATCGCTTTTCGATACCGGCCGCGGTGACCCAGACACCTGGCGGCAGCGCTGGCGCGACACAATGCAAGGCGCCCTGGCCGATCGATCAGATTTGGTATTCATCGTCGATGGTTTGGACCACCTGGTTGACTCCGTCGCCGGTTTCTGGCCGTTGGAGTGGCTCATGCAGCGGGTCCCAATGTCAGTCTCCACGCGTTCTGAAGCGCACGGTCAGTTGCTGAAGGAGCACAACTTCCAGAGGGTCGTGCTAGATTCCGTACCATCGCCCGACGTGCGCGAGATGCTGGAGGACTGGGAGCGTCAGACGCGTCGCGAAATCGGCGGAGCTGCCCGAGCCCTCATCGCATCGAAGGACCGCACTCCCCTCTGGGTAGAACTAGCGCTAGATGAGCTGCTGGACATTGACAGCGATGACTTTGCATCCATTGCAACGGAGGAGGATCAGGCTGGCGCGATCGTTCGAATGCTTGGGGACAGAGCCTGGCTTATCCCGGACGACATGCCCGACGCAGTGTACCACTTTTTGGAAACTTCAATTGACTCTACCGACCGCGTTATGGCCAAGGCCGCAGTCGGCATGTTGGGCGCTGCCCGGATAGGAAGTTCGCAGGAGCAAGTTGCGCATGCGCTGCGCATCAGCGGTTTTGAGTTCAATGTTGAGTACTGCGTGGCTCGCCTATTCCGGTCACTCGGCGGGCAGTTGGTTCCCAGCGGGCCCGAGGGTCGTATGCGCTTTAGGCACCAGATTTTCGACGATGCCGCCGCGAGCTTCAGTTCCGATCTCACCCATTTCGCGTTGATGCGCACCTACGAGCCGGAATTGCACATGGCAATCGAAACGACGCCGAAGTGGGCGGCGGTCGAATCGGTGCAGTTCGCCGCAGTTGAGGCGCAGTGGAAGGTCCTGCGAAGGATTGCCGGGGCCTTCCTCTACCACCTCTTCCACTGCCCGCCTTCTCAAGTTCCGGAAGATGCGATGAGCTTGCCGCTGGCGTTCGATAGCCTCCCGCAAACCACGGAGCAGGAGGTGGCAGCGGTCACCTCTTTGCTACACTTGCCGTACGCGATGGACCATCTAAGAGCGCTGCGCTATTTGGACACCTCGCTTGAAGCGATCCGCACGCTCGTCGCAGCAGCGTTGCAAACGCCAGATCCACGCGTCAAGGCGGAGGTGGCAAACATTTGCGCATTCGCCCTGGAGAATTATGTGACGCGCGGGCACCGTGTTGACACAATGTGGGTTGATTTGCACTGCAAAACGTTGACGCTGCTGTCCGGTTTTGCAAGCGATCCTTTAGAAGCGCAACGGTACTTGCACGCCGTACAAGACGTGGTCACCCCGCTGCTCGAGGCTAGCCCCAACGATCGCCGAATCCTGACACGCCTCGCTGCTGCGCAGCGACAAATGGCACTCCTCTTTGCCCAGGACGGGCAGTTCGAGAATGCCGAAACCTTGCTAGAGAGCTGCCTAGGCTTGCTGCTGCGGACGGCGGAGGCAGCAGACCCGGAGACTTTAGAGGAGGGCGCTAAGACTTGGATCCAGCTAGCGGGCGTGCTGAGGAAGCTAGGTAAGGACGGCTACGCCCTCACAAGCCTGGAGCAAGCGCGGGAATGGGCTCGGTCGCTGCGCCGTGACGGAGACGGCCCCTCCATTGCCCACGCCCTCGTAGCCCAAGCCATGGAACTCCAGGCCGAGGTGTGGAAGCAATTCCTCCCAGCACCAGCGATGAGCCTGCTACAACTAGCGGCCGAGGAATTCACGTACGCCGCGCAGCGAGTGCCCTTCGGAACACGATTCATCGCCGACGCAATGCGCAACGCTATGTCGCTCGCCGCGCTTCACATCGCAAGGGACGAGGAGACGGAGGCGTATCGAGCGCTCCTTCACCCAACGAAGGCGGTAATCCCGCTCCTTTCGGAAGCCGACGCAGAGAGCTGGTACGGGCTGGCTAGGGCAGTTGAGATGATCGACCGCATTGGCCGGGAGGCTTCCTCTACGGATGTTCGCCAGTGGTACACCGGTTACATGCGGGCGAACGTACCCCTGATGCTCGCCCAGGCGCCCACCGACCAGCCCCCAACCGAGGCGATTGCGATCGCGCTGCTAGCCCATGACGCCCTCGGACATATCCTCCGACAAGCGAAGTACGCCGAGGAGGTGCAGAGAACCCAGCAGGCGCTTACCGAAGTGGTTGGCCACCTCGAGCGCCTTCACCGCGAGTAGGGCGCCGGAGACCGGATTTATGCTCTTGTGCTTACGACACGATGGCTCAAAACTCGCCGCGCTCGCCCCGCTGGCAGCGCTGGCTGGGTGCGCCACTCAGCGACCGGCGAGGATAGGGCATGCGGTGCTTGCGCCGTCGAGCCCGGCCACGACGGTGACGTCCACGCTCAAGGAAACTACGGCGCCCGTGGAGACGACGTCGACAGGCATGCTCGTGCCGGAACCACTCGCGGGTGCGGTGCGGCAGCCTTCGAGTGTTACGCCCGCGCCAGTGCAACAAGAGGACGAAGCTGTCATCGGATACTCAGAAGCACCGGACCAAAAGAAACCTCAGGTGATGGAGAAACAGATTGCTTCATGCGGTGGTCCGGGCATCCACGAAACGGGCACCACCTTCTTTACTGCCGGTAGGTCCGAGTGAACGGCGAACTGCGCAGCGCAGATAATGTAGTCAGCAAAGAAGCGGCACCCTTGGTTCGTCGATAAGGGCCTGACCCCCGGAAAGTAGACACGTCGGGGGTTAGCTATGCTGCTTGCGGGCAACCCCAGCATCGTCAGGATCATAAACAGGCACACCGTGAGTAGCGAGTAGATCATTGATTGGTTTCATGGGTATCAGTCTTTCCTTAGTGGTGGACGCGCATGCGCAGTCACTAGAGAATATTTTCTATAAGTGCTTTATTAAACAGGATGCTGCATCGGTCGTCGTGTGCACGCTGACCCCAATCTGAGTGTTCCCGATACTGCCCAGGAGCAGCGAGCCCATATGACTACTTGTTCAAGCCGGTTAGAATCCAAGCACTACCCGGATTATCCAGAGAAAAACTGAGAGCAACTGTCGTTGACTCCATGATTAAAGAAGACGGACTTGATGGAGAACACAGATCGAGAGCCTCTCGAGAGAACTTCACCCATTGTTCGCTGTCGCCCTTTCCTCTAAGAAAGAGGAAGTTTTCTTGATCGGAGAAGCCGTGTTCTGGAACAGGGGGATCATCAGCCATAAGTGTTTCTTTGACTGTTTGATACGGAGTGTAT
>NZ_KV805049.1:6807-58955 GCF_001811515.1 Corynebacterium sp. HMSC076G08
GAGTTCCTCCAGTGTGATGGACTCAGTAACGGGGTGGAAGGCGAACCAGGACGCCAGAGCGATAACCGAACCGCCCACAAGCGCTGCGACCAGGTAAATCAAGGCAGCCTTGAGGGAGAGCTGGTCATCATTGAAAATCTCGTAACGGTCTTCGTCGGTGAACTCGCCTGCGAGCCGGTTTGTGGAAAACTCTGTAGTTTCGTCAAAAGCTGGCGAAGCCTGTTGGGCTTCGCTGCATGATGAGGTGTCGGCCTGCTTGTCAACCATGCTTTTAAGTGTTGCACACGAACGTGAACGACCGGATACCTGCGACGTGGATATCGCTTTGAGGGACGAGTTCTTTAGAGTTTCACGGTAAGGTCTTTACGCGTCGCGAGAAGGAAAGCTCTCCAAAGGATTATTGAAGAACTGGCAAGCCCGATGACCAATCCCCACCACACCCCGTGAGGCCCTAGACCGATGGGAAAAGCAAGTATTAAAGCAGCTGGCAAACCTATAATCCAATAACCAGTGAGGGATGCCTTCAAACCAGTAGTGGTGTCGCTAATCCCGCGCAGGAGACCGATAGCTATGTTTTGTGCAGTATCGACAAATTCCATCACTGCGCCAATAGCCAACAACCCCAATGCGATGCTTAATGTCTCGGTGGCATTGGATTTCTCGGAGCTGCTTATAAATGGGGAAAGTACGAGGCGGGGAGCGCAAAGAAAGCTGACGGAAGCAACAGCAACGATGGCAGCCATCATCGTTTGAGTTCGAATGCCGACTTGGCGTGCAAGGGAGTTGTCATTCAGACCCCAAGCGCGACTCACAAGAATAGAGCTGCCGTGGGAGAACCCAACACCAATCTGGAAAACAATAAAGGTTATTTGATAGACGACGTTGTGCGCTGCGAGTGCTTCTGTGCCAAAGGATCCCATGACCATCGCCAGCACAGAAAACATGCCCGCTTCGGCTCCGTAGGTTGCTGAGACTGGAAGCCCCAGACGAAGCTGAGTGCGGACGAGGTGACGGAGCCTTCCGTGCATCGTGTCTCCGTCGGCACTCCAGAAATCGAGGGCAAGAAAAGTTGAGAGGTCGGGATCTCGGATGGTGATTCGCAGATAAATTAGGGCCGACAATAAATGAACCAGTGTGGTGGACAGTCCAATGCCTAGCAGACCCAATGCAGGAAACGGCCCGAATCCAAAACCGAGCGCGTAGTTCAACGCTGCATTCACTACGATCATCGCCACGGTTATGTGTAGTAGCGATTTTGGTTTGCCGAGGCCTACACAAAACTGACGGGAGACTTGGAACCACAAACAAGGAACAAGACCTGGCGCGAGCAACCACATCATGGAAGTGGCTGCGGAACTAATCTCAGCGGACTGGCCGAAAAACGGTAGGGCGTAGGCAATCGCCATCAGAACCAGTGCTCCCACTAGACCGCTGACAGTTGCTAATAGCCAGCCGGCGCGTGAGAGGTTGCGAATTTCGCGTTGCAGCGTAGCGGCAGATAGTTCGGAGTCCGCTCGCTCGCGAGATTTGCTTTCGTAGAGTGAATGAGCCGACGCAATTCTATTGCCCAGCGGTGTTAATAGGCCCACGGCCATTGTGCGTATCTGGTTAAACCACACAACTGCCAAACCTCCGCCAGCAAGAGCCCCGAGGCTAAGTTGGCCCATCATGAAAGTGTCGGTGGTTGAAATTGCGATATTCGCAAGCTGTGTGCCGGCAAGGGGAAGAGACAACGCCAAAATCTGGCGGTTTAGTTTCTGAGAGGTAGCTCCGGGCACTACTTTTCCTTCGACCATGAAACTCGTGTTGAATTTAGCGAAATTGGGCTTTCCCCAGCGCGCAATGACATAACTTGTTCCCAAATTTTGTCCTCGAGGGCGACATCGAGTAAACCACGTTCGGACATCCACTCATCGTTGAATACGGTATCTAGATACTTTTCCCCTCCATCGCACACCATGGTCAACGATGTAGAGCCAGCGGGAAAGCCCGGCAGGAGCTCGAGGGCTGCTATTACGGCTCCGCCAGCAGATCCTCCCAGTAGAAGCCCCATGTGCTTTCCGATTGTTCGGCATGCAGCGAAAGCTGCTTTGTCGGATACCTTTGCTCCGTAGTCGAGTAAGTCGTAGCGAACTGAAGTGCCGATAACTGCACCTTCGGGGGTGCCCGTTCCAGATTGCCAATAGTCGTGTCCAGGAGCACCGAATGCAATGGAACCTTCCGGTTCGACGCCTATAATAGTGGGACGGTGTCCCAATTGATGGAGACGTTCAGTAACTCCAAAGAGGCTTCCACCTGTGCCTACGGCACTAATGATATGAGTCGGACTTTCCCCAAGATCATTCAAAATTTCATCAGCTGCAGGGTAATAACCCATCGAGTTTGCGACATTGTCATGCTGCTTCATGAATACCCAGCCGTGTTGTTTGCCGAGCTCCTCAGCATGGTTTTCTCTAGCCGATGTGGCGAGCGAATCGTCATCTTGATTGGAAACGAAGCACATCTGTGCATTCATTGCACGCATGGAGTTCAATTTATCTTTACAAGAATGATTATCGACGACTGCTACGAAGTCGTATCCGCGCTCAAGTGCAAGAAGTGCTAAGCCCTGTCCAGTATTACCGGAAGTCGATTCAACGATAGTGCCATGCTCTTGAAGTCGGTTATCCTGCTCTGCCGCCTTAATCATCGACTGGGCCATCCGGATTTTCGCACTTCCAGTTGGGTTGAATTGCTCGAGCTTAAGCAAAACGCGACTTTTCTGGGGCGTACAGACAAGCTCGAACAGAGGAGTATTGCCAATGAGTTGAGACATCTGCGTATAAATTCTTTTTGGCATCTTTATTTGGCCTCTGTTCTAGCGATCTTCCGTGATGGTCATGGTGACAGGATTAAAGGCGTATTTCTGAGGAATCCGATATCCGTGGAAAGCAGACTCGTTCGAGTCCATTTGATACCCGGCTGTGTCGGGATAGACTAGGAAATCTCCAGGTCGAGGCCTGTCGGGGAGTTGAATCATTCTTTTGCTGAGATAATCGCTGTCTAAGCACGTTGATCCGGAAACTGCTGTTGCGGTAGCTACTCCCGAGTCGATAATGACTCCGTTGCGCACAAGGTATGGGTCCGGATAATACTCCGAGTTGAACCATTGCTCTGAGAGGCTGAGACTAGTTCCACGTACGACAGTTACTGTCCGTGCAGCATTGGGCAATGCGTGACACGAAAGAACAGGAAAGAAACTAGCACCCGCGAACTGGCATAAAGACCGTCCAGGCTCTGCCAAAATCTTTATGTTGTGACGATGAGCGCGCTGAGCCATGGAGTCCGAGCTGCGTCGAGTGGACTCCATATCTCGACGTGTCAGTGGGCGATGTTGATTAGCTATAAACCGTAGTGAGTATTGTCCGGATAAAGGTGATCCGAACGGATATTGGTCTTTAGGTTTATCCGAATCTATGAACATTTCGTTTTTTAGTCGAGATTGCAGGTTTCGCCAGACTCCATACTCGACTGAGCTTGTGGGAAATCCACCTCCAATGGAAATAGTGTCGGCCCGTGGAGACAGGGAGCGCACCTTGAGTAGGGTGTCGATTGCCAGATGCGACATGTTTATCCTCTCGTGGAGGTCATAACCGTTGCAGTGGAAACTTAGGCCGGTAATTTCGATGTTGGCACGGCCTTGGCTAAGACGAGCGGTTAGAGACAAGGCGGTATCGATGCTCATACCAAACCGTGTGGAGGGGGTTTGGTTCGCAATCCGGAGAAGAACTCGGAGCTGATTAGGCGTATCGATTTCGTCGACAAATTGGGAAATTATTCTTGAATCTACTTCATTGGAAATCGTTAGAGTTGCATCGTGGCAAACTGCCAAATGGATAAGTTCTCGACTCGGTGTAGCACCAGTAATGATTAATTTATTTCCTGGTACACCAGCGGCCAGAGATGATTGGAACTCTTCGACGCTGGCGACATCGATTCCACTGTCGAAACCACGAAGAGCACTCAGTGCTATCTCGCGACTGAAGTGCGCGGACTTATTTGCCTTTTTGCCAAACCGGATACCGAATTTAATGCCGACTTCCTTAGCGGTTGTATGCCAGGCTGAAAGTGTTTGAGCAAATTGGTTTGGGCAAAGGACATGAAAAGGGGTGTCGGAAAGCTCAGCAATGAAGTCAAGTTTCCCTGAGCCAATCAGAGCCGTTTGCCAGCTTGGAACATCAATCTTGCATGATATGGCACTTACCACAGGGATATCTCCGTCCCGAATCCCTGCTTAAGACCTTCCTTGGCGAGGATTTGGCCGACAGCGATATCGGTTAGAACTAGTCCGCTGTTATAGCAAAACGTAGTTTCGTCAATACGAGGCAGTTTGCGCCCTTTGCGGAGCAAATCGGATAGTTCGGCATGGACATTCGGCAACCGACCATCGGTGTCAGCGTAATCGCGACCGGTAACATTCATCTGTTCGATACTCGTCGTGATGACTCTGCTCGCTTGATGACAGATATCAGGGGCGATTCCGTAGCCCACAACAACGACGGTTGCGTGCCGGGGAATATCGGATGCTGTGACAGTACAACGAGTCTCAGGTCCAGCGGCCCCGATAATGAGATCACAGTTTGAACTCACAGTTGTAGGATCGTCTACAATCTTGATTCTTATTTTTCGGCCAAGCTTCACTGCTGCTGTTGATGCAATCTTGGCGCCTTTCTCTAGTCCCACGCTGTGGCTGCCGGCGAGATAAATCGTGTTTAATGTTTCAAAGGTTTCAAGGAGAAAAGGGGCTGCGTTTTGTCCTTGGGTTCCCGAACCGATGATGAGAGCGCTCTGAGGAATTGCACCAGCATACTGTGCCAATAGCGCTGAGACTGCCGGGGTTCTGAGAGTTCCTGCCGCAGCGCCGTCGAGAAGTGCAATAGGATATCCGCTGGAATCGTCGTACAGTGTGAGGGTCGTGTAATAGCTTCTATCCCTGGCGCTTTGTTGGTGAGTTTTGCTCCAATGGGTATAGGAAGTCTTGAATCCGACGGAATTTGAAGAACGACTTCTGCCGACCATCGAGTAACTCACGCTTTCAGGTACTTCAACTTTGATTTTCCCTGGGCACAGAGTTCCTGGCTGGTCGAGCTCGATGAGAGCGGATTTCACCGACTCGAGTACGGACTCGGGTGAAATTTTTATTTGAGCTAATTCTGATCTGCTGAGGACGGTCAGGTTAGTTCGCTGTTTCATAGGATTTCACCATCCATAAATCGGATGTGTTGGCCGTAGCCGGGTTCGTTGATTTCATTGATGGGGCGTGTGTTTTTGGTTCCCATAATGTTGATGCGTAGCATCCAGCGGTCGGTCCCGTCGTAGTTGGCTACGAAAGGTACTCGTCCGTGGGCGCATCGGTCATTGTTGATGATGACCATCTGACCTGGCTTTATAGGCACCGTATAGGTGACAGTGTGAAGAGCCTGTTGAAGCTTCTCAAATGCCTCCCACCACTGTAAGGTTCCAGAATTTTTGTCTGTGTAGGCGGGGTCAAACCTCATGCCTAAATTGCCATCAGTTTTCCAGATTGATGTCATGGCAGTAGGAGCTGCATATTCGTAATCACCGTAAGATGCATCTGGAATAATGATGGCTCCGTCCCCGGTTAGAATTTTTTCGAATCTACATCGAGTAGATGCCATGCTTCATCGATGGGGGCCAGCGTAGTGCCGACATTTTTGGGGTTACGAAGACCAAATAAAGCGAAGTGCGTCGCGCGCCGCGGATGAAAAGCATCTTCCGTGTGCAGAGTCAATGTGGTGTTGCTGCTGGCGCCAACTTGCTGGTTCTCCTGGCCGCGGGTCGGCACCAAGTCTGTGGTGATACGGCCTTTCTGCTGTCCGAACCATCCGAATGGGCGACCGACAGCGCTAGCGATAATCGCAAGAACGAATCTCCAGGTTCGGACCTTGCCAACGCATTCCTGCCACGTGGCTGGGGTAGGTCCGTGAACTGCAGGGAAGGGAAGTCCATGGATGGAAGTGGCATGGGCAGTAGGGGAGAGCAGAATTAGTTCTTTCAGTTCCTCCAGCTCATCAGTCAAAAGATGATTGATGGCATTGTACGAGTCGGGAGAGTTAATCTTCTGTGTCGCAGCCAGTTCGTCGGCAGCTTTAACGATCCTGTGTGAGAGTTCTTGGCTCAGGTGCAAATTCTGCATGACAAAGAGATTAGGTGAGGGTAACCTATGCTGTAAAGGGTGACCTAGATAATTATTCTTAAAAGAATTTCGTTAGTAGGCTTGCCTAAGCTTTACTGCTGCTGTAGTTGTTAGTAATGTCTTTTCTCCTGTGGGCAGTCTTTCTTAGAGATTAAGGAACCATCATGACCAATTTTTCTCGACGCCAATTCCTCGCTGCAATGGCAGTTATTGGGACAGGCACTTTTCTGACGGCGTGTACGTCACGAGAGTCGACGGCAGGGGATGGGGCTGCCAGTGGGGATGAAGTCGAAAACGTTAATGTGCTGCGTGTTGGGGCTCTCGGGAAAGCGGCAAGCGCTCAACGAGACCCTTACCAGCTTTTGCCTAATGATTCAGATATGCTTATTAGCTCCCTGATCTGGGAGGCTCTGACGGTGCCGGGCGAGAAAGAAACTGTAGTGCCACGCCTGATGCAGGAATGGAAACAGAATAATCCGACTGAGTGGGAATTTATGATTGCCGACGGTGCTACCTTCCATGATGGTTCCTCGGTCACATCTGAAGATGTCGTGTGGTCGTTGAAGAAGATGCTTTCGGATGAGGAAAACTCATTCCGGCTTCCAGTGATGCCTGATAGCATTCGTGCTGCTGGAGCCAACGTCGTTGTGATGGAAACTGCGGAACCGAATTCACAGCTTCCGATGCTTGCGCGATTGATGACCTTCGTGATGAAGAAGGGTTCTTCTGCTGAAAAGCCCATTGGATCGGGGCCGTTCCAGCTGGTCAGTTGGGAAAATGGTTCTGCTAAGCTCAAGCGTTTCGATAACTATCACGGAACAGTAGCAGGAGTTGCTGAGGTCCATGTCATTCCATTTGAAGACTCCACCGCAATGACTAATGCGCTGTTGTCCGGGCAAATTGACTTAGCTCAAGCTGCGGGTCCTATTGCGGCCCGATCCGTCGAAGGAAATGAAGATATAAAGATTGTGCGCCGGATGAATGACTCGGTTATTCCACTAATCATGCGTACCTCAGATGGGCCTTTCTCAGATGTGAAAGTTCGTCAGGCGCTGCGCCTTGCAGTTGATCGGGAGCAAATCATCCAACGAGCTCTCTCCGGTTATGGAACCCCTGCAAACGACATTCTTGGAACGGCAGATTCGAACCTGGATTCTTCGTTAGTGCGTAAGCGTGACGTTGTGAAAGCGAAGAATCTCCTCCAAGAGGCAGATTTTGACCTTGAGAAAACGTATGACTTGTACGTTACCCCTGAGGCTCCGGGTCAAGTAGAGGCGATGAAGGTTATCGCTGATCAGGTGAAAGAAATCGGCATGACTCTCAATGTAGTGGAGCAGGATTCGGGTACTTTCTACGACGAGACATGGACCAAGGCAGACCTATATTGTGGCTATTGGGGAACTAACGATTCCGTGCTCTTCTTCGCCGGGAAGGTTCTCGACGGTGACGCGGCCTCTAATGAGACCGCATTTGATGATGCTGAATTCAACGAGATCTATGACCAGGTACTGGAAAGCACCGATACTGAGAGAATTAACCAGCTAAGCCGCCAGCTGCAGAAGATTGAGTTCGAGCGATCCGGGTATCTGGTCTGGGGTGCATCTGACGGAGTCGATATTGCGAGAGCTAATTTGAGTGGTCTGCCTAAGGCTCCAGGCTATGGTCGTGTCCTTCTTGAAACCGTCCAGAAGGCTTAGTGTGCCAGCGGAAATCGCGCGTTGGCTTATTCCTCGGCTGATAATTCGTGGAGGCTTACTTTTCGCAGTTCTCGGACTTGTTTTTGTAGCGATTGATTGGCTGCCCGGTAATGCTGCCTCCGCAATCTTGGGCGCAAACCGGACCCCGGAAGCTCTGGCAGCGCTAGAAAGAAACCTGAATCTTGATAAGCCGCTTATGGCCCGCTTCCTGAGCTGGCTGGGAAGTGCGTTTGCGGGCGACTTTGGTACTTCCGTAAACGGAGTACCGATTATTAATCTGCTGAGTTCAGCGCTGCCTGTGACGCTGGCAACAACTGGTATGGCATTTTTAGTCACTGCTGTTCTTTCGGTAGCAATCGCCATTTTTTGGGCTTCACGTGCTGAAAAACCCTGGATTTCGCACATTATTGACCGATCGACAGTGGCATTAATTGCGCTACCAGAGTTTGTCGTTGGTGTGTTTCTGGTAGCGGTATTCTCTCTCTGGCTTGGTTGGTTTCCCGCGGTCACTATCACCGCGGAAGGCTTGCCAACCCAGATAAGTATGTACGCATTACCGGTTATGGCGCTGGTAATTCCTCAGGCGGCCTGGAATTCGAGAATGCTTTTCGCAGCGTTCGAGGATGCTTCTCACAACACTGCGGTCCGCAATGCTGAGCTAAACGGAATCGTGGGAAATCAGCTGGCACTTCGACATATCCTGCCGCTATCCGCACCGACATTTGCTACTTCAATGGCTACAACAGCAGGTGTTTTGGTAGCAGGGACAGTCACAGTCGAAGCGTTATTTAACCATCCTGGAGTGGGGCTTTTGGTGTCTAATGCAGTCGCGCAACGGGATATCTCGGTGATTCTTGCCGTACTTGCTGTAACAGGGGCGATCATATTGGTGTTGCTGACTGTGGCAGATGCAATAAAAGTCGCATTCACCCCGAAGGTGCAACTATGATTCGAAGGTTTTTAGCGGGGGCCTTTATCGCCCTAGTGTTAGGCGGACCGGTCGCTGCTGGTTTGTTTGGCATTGAACTGTCGGCGCATGGCGTGCCCTTCGCTAACGGTAACGAGGAGGGTTTCCTAGGAACAGAACACCTGGGGAGAAGCGTGGGCGCTGCAGTGCTTGTCGGTGGCCGGTCCTTGGTCGTAACTGCAATTATCGTCGGTTCTTTGACCACGGCATTTGGCGCTCTATTCGGTATCTTGGGGTCGCTAAAGCCAAAACTGGGCTTCTTTATTGAAGCAGTGGCGGATGTCACCATCTTGGTGCCCGCAGTAATTCTTTTGCTTTTAACCGCAGTCTTGTATCCCAATGGTGGGCTACCAGCGCTTATTGGTGTTTCGGTTGTGGTGGGTACGCCTTATGCTGCCCGTGTGGTCGCCACCGCCACCTATCCCGTTGCTAACGCTGGTTATGTTCAGGCTGCGCTGGGCAGTGGCGTATCGACCGTCTCGATAATCTTGCGGGACATCATTCCCAATATTTCCGCAGTACTTCGTTCGGTATGGAGTCTTCGCATTATCGAAGCGCTGTATGTGCTGGCTACGGCGAGCTTCCTTGGGGTCGGGAGAAGCCTCGGTGAGTTTGCATGGTCAGCGATGGTGCGGGATAACGCGAGTGGAATATCACTGAACCCCTGGTCAGTACTTGCACCAGCCGCCGCGTTGGCAGCGACATCGATTGCTGTAGTGGCCCTGATTAATGGGAGGCAGAAGGAACCGAAGGATGTGCCGAGCTCGTGATTGATGTAGATATTTCCGTGATGCAAAGCGGGCACGTTATCCTACCCCGCACAGTGCTCACTGCCCGAGCGGGTGAAATTACGGTTTTAACTGGGGTGAGCGGCTCCGGGAAGACCTCACTTTTAAAGGCATTGATTGGTGCGGTACCGGAGAGATCGGAAGTAATTGGTGAGGTTTCTGTCGAGTCCAGTGAGTGGCGAGATGTAAACCCGCTGGAGCTTTCATCATGTGAATTAGCTCATTTTCGCCGTGAGCACATTGCTTTCGTAGGACAGGATCCGGGCGCCGAGTTGCCACCATTGATGTCAGTAGCCCGGATGCTCCGGGAGCTAGCTCCAGCGGCCGACGTTGCAGCGTTGCTGCAGCGTGTAGATCTTCCAGCCAGCATTGCTTCCCGACGTATTCACCAGCTTTCTGGTGGACAGCAGCGACGGGTGGCACTGGCTCGGGCACTATCGCGTTCGCCTGAAGCCATCGCTCTTGATGAGCCCTTCGCCGGCCTTGACTCCGATACTTCGACGGTAATCGCTCATCTGCTAAGAGGCCTCGCGGATAGTGGCGTTACGGTCATTTTCACCGCCCACCAGGTTCCTAAGCTTGCGATTTGCATTGACTCGGTCGTGGCTGTCGGGAATGGAACGGAAAAAAGCGATTCGATCACCCAGCGCGTGGAACGCCAGAGTGTAGAGACGACTTCTGGCCACAGCCCGCGTTCAGTAACGAAAGGCATCCAGGTCACAGAACTCTCCAAAGCCTCGATTGGTGAATCTATGCCGGGGGCGGGGGCAGGGGCGGGCGCGTCTCCAGTCTTAAGAGTTTCCAACCTGAGCTGCGTGAATAATGAACGCGTGACTCTTTTTCAGGGCCTCTCTTTCGCTGTACAGCGTGGCACTATGGTTGGGGTCAAGGGACCGTCGGGAAGCGGAAAGTCGACACTACTTCGGTGCCTAATCGGGCTAAACCACGCAGAGTCGGGTGAGATTGAATGTGCTGGTGTAACTCGTGAAGCTAAGCGTACATGGCCACGGAAGAATCGTTTGATGATGCAGATAGTTCCGCAGGATCCTGCCTCTACGTTGAACCCGAAAATGACCGCGCTCGATGCCGTAGAGCGTGCAGCCCGGGTGTCGGTAAGGGGACGCCGTGACGCACGCCGAGCGGCAATAGATTTACTCGATAAAGTCGGTATCGATAAGCAGCTCGCACAGCGTAAGCCAAGTGGACTCTCTGGAGGGCAGAGGCAGCGTGTTGCAATCGCACGTGCTCTAGCCGTGCGCCCAAAGCTCCTGCTCTGCGATGAAATTACCTCGGCGCTTGATTATCAAGCAGCGACCAAAGTGATGAGCGTTCTGCAAGAACTCAACAGCGAGGGAATGGGCATAGTTCTAGTCAGTCACGATGATGAGCTGCTGCAATCGTATTGCTCCACGGTTATCCCAATTGGAACTGCAGCTGTGGGTTGAGACCAAAGCCCTGCTATTCGGGCCTTGGTCCCCTCCAGACCTTAAATAGGCAGCATCTTGAAGATCGGGCGCGGGATGTGCTTCAGCACCATCATCAGGGATTGCATGTCCCGATCGTCCTAGGGACGCGAGATGAGAAGCCAATGGGTCATCAAAACTACAAGAGGAGAGTAATAGGGAGACAATACTAGTGAACCCTATCCGCGCCATCATGCGTTTCATTAACATAACCTCCTTCTCGTGCCTATCCTAGGAAAGTGTAGATAGCAGTCCAATGCTAGCCCAGAGGGCGCACTGGTTCAGAGCAGAAGCTTCAAGGAGCTCTTCAATCGGCGCTATCGCTCAACGTTCAACTTGGCACTCAACCGATCAATCCGAGCCCTTGTGCACTCGATGCCGCCATGTAGACTCCCACAATTGCCGCGATCCACAGCAACGTCACTTTCGCTTCATACTCCAGCCGACGGATGGCGCGCTCCAGACGAGGAAAAATAGCCGGCCCCGCTGCGCCTGCAATGGCAGCCATAAGAGTTGCCGGTAGGACCATGATGATGCAGTAACCCGCAATAAGCGCGACCTTGCCGCTAAACCCGAAAGACATAGACTGGATAATTCCCATTGCGCCCAGGTAGGGCAACATAGTCGCAGCCTCGACAACGGCAGCACCTAGCGCAAGCCCCACCATGCCGGTCGCACTCAGTGACGCGCCCCGTGCAAGGCGAGAAGCCCGACTCTTCGACACCTCGCCGTTGGCGGTCTGCGTGGCCGCGGGCTTTTTGGTGTTTGGCGAGAACACACCGAAGATGAAAAGCCCCGCGCCCAGAACAAGCGTCACCCACTGGAACCAATCAGTCTCGCTTACGTTAGAAAGCCTCGATACTGCCGCATCGAACCCTAATAGAAGCGCAATACCAAGGCAGCAGTAGGCCGTGGCGATCGTAGCGAGATAGGTGCCCAATAGGCCTAAACGTACTCGTCGCCAGATAACAATCAGTGCAATAGGAATGACAAGGGTTCCTGCACTCAAACTATCTACGAGTGCAAGGCCAGCAAGGGGAAGGAAGTCTGACATGGAATTCTCCAGTAGTCGGGTGTTTGCGGAGAGCTTGACCTTAGATTCGCAAGAGGCCTCAATTCAGCGTCATACGTTTGTATTAATCGCGGGCTTGGTACGATTGTACGAGGCGCAATGCGCGAGTGCAACTACACTTATGAATGGCTCATCGCATCTGAGCTACGCAAGATTGGAGCTCCATGTCCGTTGATCGCAACACACCCATCACCGGCACCGCCGCAGTGATCGCTGATGCTGCCATTCGAGTGATGGTCAGCCAGGGGCTCGATGCCCTGAGCGTGCGCAACGTCGCCACTGAGGCTGGCGTCGCGCCTGGGACTGTCCAGTACCAGATGGGTAAACGGGACGACATCATCGCGAAAGCTTTTGTCAGGTCGTTGCAGCGCCAGGAGTCGCGGGCCCTTACTCAAACCGATGCGACGGATTTTCACGCGGCGTTCCACGGTCGCCTGGCTGAACTCTTGCCAATTGGACCTGTCCAGCGCGAGGATTCCGCTGTGTGGGTCATAGTGGGAGCTGCTGCCTCGACACGCGAATGGCTGGCTGACTTATACGACGCCGAGGTGACGAAGTTTCGGGCGCGCGTGTCTGAAGGTCTCGAAGCAGCGCAACGTTTCGGAAAGCTGGCCCGAGGACTGTCTCCTGAGCAAGGTGCTCGTCTTGTCACTGCACTGGTCAACGGGCTGACGATCGACTACCTCAATGCTCCTGTGGGCTCGGCGAAGCAGTTGTTGGCAGACCTTGCTTCGGGACTCGCGCTGATTGTAGAACCCGGTTCTCCTAAAGACTAGGACGGTACTAGGGCTGGAGGTGCAGCATGCCCCTTCATTCTCAGGAAGTCCTCCAACCCCATGTCAGCGCGGAGGCACTGTGCCAGTCACCGGCGTGTGGATGTTAATCGACGGGTGAAAGCTCGAGTATCTCGCAAACGGCATCCATGTGTCCGGCGTGCCTGGATACTTCGGCCAGTAGATGGGACAACACCCAGTCGACAGTGGGGTGCCTGCCGTCCTCGTCAGCTTGGGATGCAGGCTCTCCCGGTGGATACGTTGCAAGCAAAGACAAGGCATCTTCCCACTCCTGTTGAAGAGCATCGACGAAGGTCTCGACCGTGACCTCGGGATCCGCGTTCCAGTCTTCATGTGGAGAGTCATCGGTCCACGGGACCGGAAGATCGGCGCCTACCACAACATTTGCGATCCAAAACCGGATGACGTACCGCTGATGGTTCAGAAGTCCCGCAACGGTCCAGCGACTACGGAGGGGAACGTGTGTCACGCCTGAGCGATCTACCTGAACGGCCATGTCGACGATCGAGTCGAGTTGGCGCTGGATCTGATCAGTCAGCTCGGAATAGGACTTTGGTGTGGTGGGCATGTGCAGGAGCCTGCATTCTTAGGACTCTGCAGTTAGACGCCGCACGGCTTCCCGTATCACCTCGGGGCGCTTGCAGAAGGCAAAGCGCACCTTGTGCTGCCACGGTTCCGGGTTGTCCGTGAAGGCGGCCAGCGGGATGGCTGCCACGCCCTTTGTGGCGGGCAGCTGCATGCAGAAATCGATGCCGTTTAAACCGGTAGAGGAGATATCGGCAACCACGTAGTAGGTGCCGCCGGTGTCATGCACGTGGAAGCCAAGCTGCTTGAGGCCTTCTACAAGGATGCTGCGGCACTCTGCAAGCTCAGACACCATGCCGTCCAGCCATTCCTGTTCATAGCGCAGTGCATGGGCCACGGCCGGCTGGAAGGGCGTGGTGGAGACGAAGGTGGTGAATTGCTTGGCTTTGATGACGCCGTCGAGAAGCTTAGGCTCCGCGATGGCCCAGCCGGTCTTCCACCCGGTGCAGTTGAAAGACTTGGCGGCAGAGGACACCGTGACGGTGCGCTCAGCCATTCCCGGCAGGGAGGCGATGCTGACGTGGTCGGTGCCGAAGGTGAGGTTTTCGTAGACTTCGTCGGCAAGCACGAGGAGGTCCTTCTCCACGCAGAGCTCGGCGAGCTCGGTGAGTGCCTCGCGGGAGAAGACCGAACCGGTTGGGTTGTGCGGGGTATTGATGATGACCATGGCGGTCTTGTCCTTGATGGCTGCGCGCACGGCATCGACGTCGATGTCCCAGCTGTTGCCGGATTCTTTCAAGGGGACGGGGACGCGGGTGGCGTCGGCAAGCGCGATGGCGGCGATGTAGGCGTCGTAGTAAGGCTCGAGGACAATGACTTCGTGGCTGGGCTCCACTAGGCCAAGCACCGTGGCGGTGATGGCCTCGGTGGCACCGGCGGTGACTACGACGTGATCCTGCGGCACAGAGTAGGTCTCCGCGACGGCGCTGAGCAGCTCTGGGACCCCGCGCAGGGGAGCGTACTGGTTGTTGCCGCCGGCGATGTTCTCCTGGGCAATCTCCAGCATGCGCTGCGGACCGTCGCTATCGGGGAAACCCTGGCCCAGGTTCACCGCGTCATTCTCCACGGCAAGGGCGGTCATGGTGGCGAAGATGGTCTCGCCAAATTCTTGTAGTCTCTCAACAGTCATTTAGAGCACCAATAGATCGTATTTCGTAGCCTTCACATCGGTCAGACGCTTGCGTGCGCGCTCGAGGCGCTGCCACTGATCCTCCGGAATGGACTTGCGGGCAATCGTCACGGTTTCCGCATCCGGGGTGCCCCAGGCAATCGGCATGGGAGTGATCTGCTGCCAGTGGTCTTTATCGCTTGAGCTGCGCTGGCCGGAGACCGCGGCCACCGGGACCTTGGTGCCCACGGTGCGCTTAATACCCGGGATACTGGTGACCGTGCGCAGGCACGCGCCCCACCGCGGCGGTGCCTTCGGGTCAACGTTGGTATTTACCAAAGCCATGAGGACCATGTCGCGCTCGTTGACCTCTGCGACGACGGCGGGGGCTAGCGGATAGGAATCATAGAGTTTCTGAGCCGAGCCGACCTTGCTTGAGGCCAAGACGCCGATGACGGCGCAAAAGATTCCGAAGAGCACCATGCCCAGCGCTAGCGTGATGCGCCAGACGGCCTCCATGCCGAAGTAGACGGCAATGCCGCCGATGATAAATAAGAGGCCCATGATGAGTCCGGAATTGCGCAGGCGCGCGGAATCACGCAGGAGCTCATTGTTCTTCTTGGCGAAGTCTTCGTTGACTTCAAACTTGAAAATCTTCATCAGCTCACAAGTCTACTTCGTCCACCAGCCGGTAGGCATAACCTTGCTCGGCCAAAAAGCGCTGGCGGTGCATGGCATATTCCGCATCGATGGATTCGCGCGCCACCAGAGTGTAGAAGGTAGCCTCCTGCCCGTCCTTCTTCGGGCGCAGCAGGCGGCCCAAGCGTTGGGCTTCTTCCTGCCGGGAGCCGAAGGTACCGGAGACCTGGATGGCCAAGGCAGCCTCGGGAAGGTCGATGGAGAAGTTCGCCACCTTGGATACCACCAGGGTGAGAAGCTCGCCCTCGCGGAATTGTTGGAAGAGTTTTTCGCGCTTGGCGGTGGAGGTCTTGCCGTCGATAACCGGCGCGTCTAGGTGCTCACCGAGCTCCTCCAGTTGGGCCACGTAGGCGCCGATGATGAGCGCCTGCTGACCTTCATGTTTCTTCAGCAGCTTGTCGACGGCCCGCAGCTTCGCGCCTGCCGACGCCGCAATCCGGTAGCGCTCCCGCGCTTGTGCCGTGGCATAAAGCAGGCGTTCCTCCTGCGTCATGTCGACGCGCACCTCCACGCAGTCCGCGGTGGCAATATAGCCGGCGGATTCCAGCTCCTTCCACGGCGCGTCATAGCGCTTGGGCCCGATGAGCGAAAAGACATCGCCCTCGCGGCCATCCTCGCGGATGAGGGTGGCGGTCAGCCCCAAGCGGCGGCGCGATTGCAGGTCGGAGGTCATCCGGAAGACTGGGGCGGGCAAGAGGTGGACTTCGTCGTAGATAATAAGGCCCCAGTCATGGGAATCGAAGAGCTCGAGCGCCCGGTATTCACCTTTGGTCTTGCGGGTAACCACTTGGTAAGTGGCGATGGTAATCGGCTTGATTTCCTTCTTCTCGCCAGAGTATTCACCAATTTCCTCCGGCGTGAGGCTGGTGCGGCGCAGTAGTTCATCGCGCCATTGGCGCCCGGCCACGGTGTTGGTCACCAGGATGAGCGTGGTGGCCTGGGCTTTGGCCATGGCGGCAGCACCCACGATGGTCTTGCCTGCGCCACAGGGCAGGACCACGATGCCGGAGCCGCCAGACCAGAAGGATTCGGCGGCATACTGCTGATAATCGCGAAGCTGCCAGTCCACCTCCTCGGTGCTCAGCGCGATGGGGTGGGATTCACCGTCGACGTAGCCGGCGCGGTCATCGGCGGGCCAGCCGGCTTTGAGCAGCTCTTGTTTGAGCCGCCCACGCGCGGAAGGTGGGACGGCGATGGTGTTGTCATCAATGCGCGGCCCCAGAAGCTCGCTGACCTTCTTGATGCGCGTGAGCTCCTCCAGGATGACAGGCTCGTCCGATTCGAGGATGAGACCGTGGGCCGGATGCGCCAGCAGGCGCACGCGGCCGTACCGCGACATGGTCTCGGCGACGTCGATCAGCAGCGCCTGCGGCACCGGGAAGCGGGAGTAATTCTCCAGAACGTCCACGACTTGCTCGGCATCGTGCCCGGCGGCGCGGGCATTCCACAGCGCCAGTGGGGTGATGCGATAGGTGTGGATGTGCTCGGGGGCGCGCTCCAGCTCAGCAAAAGGTGCGAGCGCTGCGCGAGCCTCGTCGGCCTGCGGGTGATCCACCTCGAGGAGGACGGTCTTGTCCGATTGGACGATGAGTGGTCCGGGCATATCTAGGGCCTTTCTACTCTGGGCGTCAGGGAAGGAATCAATCCCTGTCGGCGAAGCGGACGGAGGAAATGCGGTGAACTGGGAAGCGCACGGGTTTGCCCGCTGCGCCTAGGGCATCAATGTAGCCGCCTTCCACAGACAATGGCTTCACAGTCACGGTGCGCAGCTCGCCGCTTTTATCGGCATAGGAGATCACGATATCGGCGTGGAAGCGCGCGGCGGGACGGGCCAGGGTGAGGGGATCTGGTTCCTCTTCCTTCTGCGCGCTGGGATTCTGTGCTGATTGCCGCAAGGCCCGCACGGCGTCATCCACCGAGGCGGGCTCGCGCTTGCGGGGCTTAGTGCGTGGCGTGGACAAAAGGTAAGGCTCGGGGGCGACGGCCAGGGAGGCGCCGGATTCATCCTCCGCAGTGGGGGAGAGGCCCTTAGCGCGCAGCTTCTCCAGCAGCTCGCCCACGCGCAGCTGAGATACCGCGACGGTGGGCGCGAGCAGGCGCAGACCGGCAACGGATGCGACGGCAAGCTCCAGGAGCGCGGGGTCCTCGCTGCGCAGATAGGACAGTGCTGGCCCGCTGCGGAGGGTGCCATGGCGCTTGGCGACGTCCCCGATGGCAAAGCCCAATGCCTGCGGCACGCCTGTCGGGGAGTGCGCTTCCAAAAAGTCGATCATTTCCTGCGCGGTGAGCCCCTGGTCCATGCCGCGGCGAATAGTGGCCTCACTGATGCGGTACACACTGGCTAGGCCTGGGGATTCGAGGTCCGCCAGGGAAGTCAGGGTGCGGTGTGTGCCTGGTTCAAGGGGGCCGGGAACGAGGACGGTGAGGTCTTGCTGGATGATGAATTCGCTGACCGTTTCGGGGACGAGTGTGGCGGCTGCGGCGGAATCACCCAGCACGCGGGTAGCCTTGCCCAGCGCTATAGCACCGATCCATTCGGCTTCGGCGCGCAGTTGCTCAATGGTCACCGTGCGCGTGTGGCTGGCAAAGAGTGGGGATCGAAAGCGCAACTCTTCCCAGAACTCATCGTCATTCAGCGCGACTGCGGAGTGTGCATAGACGCCGAGAACGAAAGCGCGGAAGCGCGGCAGGCGGCGCACAATACTGTCTTCTGCGAGCACCCGGGTCTCAGCCCAACTGGCCCAAGGGGAGGTGCGCCAGGCGTCGAGAAGAATGCGCCACTTCTCCCCGAGATCGGCCTCGAGCCAGTCTTGGGACCCGGTGGTCGGGGCGAGGAAGTGTCCTTCCAGGCCATCCGGCTCGCCGCGGTGGAGAAGCCTGGCGTGGTGGCCCAAACAGATGAGTCGCGCGACCTCCTCCTTCTCCAGAGCGAGATCCTTGGCCAGCTGGTTGAGGGGGCGAACGCCGACCGAAGAATCCTTGAGCAGCGCTACCGGATGGCTTCCAAGCAACTCGATGAGCCGCTCCATGCCGCGCACGGCTTCCAGGCCAGCTGCGGCACCGGCGTCGTCCGCCTTGGGATCCGGCTCCGGTGTGCCGGCGCGCCCCGAAGGGGTGGTGGGGATGGGTGGGGTGGTATCACCAGCCAGCAGACGGGCAAGCGAGTGCGGCAGGCGCACCGAGTGTGCGTTGATGCGCTCCAGGAAACCTTTGGCCAGCAGGCGCTTGGCGGGATCCTCGGAGTTGATGTCTGGCTCGGTGTCGGTGGTATAGCCCATGCCGTCGCTTTTTCTTAGGGCATCGAGGATTCGGCGCTCTTCGGGAGCAAGCGTGGCTAGGTCCTTTTCATTGAATTCGACTTGGTTGCGCAGCGACCAGCCGGTGGGAAGCGAGCCCATGACGGCGGTGACGATGCGCACCTGGGGTGCGTCACCGAAGACGAGGCCGCGTTCCTTGAGCTGCCGTGTTACTTCAGGGTTGGTGTCTTCCACCATGTTGACCTCGCCGCCGCGGTGGGCGATGTCCTCCAAGGCAGCTAGCTGCTCGGCGTTACTTGCCGCCAAGGCATCCGCGACGTGCATCGGAAGTGTCAGACGCGAGGCCAGCGCGTCGAAGTCCTTCGGTGCGGGGGAGAGGACATCGCTGCGGTTACTCAGTAGGGCGCGCAGGTCCTCGTCGGGTAAGCGGCTGAGCCATTCGCGGTAGCTCTCGGTGACGCGGGCGCGGTTGGAGGGGGTGGTCATAATGGCGATCAAGCTTAGTAGTTAGTAGGCGGGGGAGGTATGGGGCCCTCGTTAAGTGAATAAGTTACTTTTTGCCGCGGGGTTTGGAATAATAAGAAGCATGTCGAATGAGAACAAAGGCTTCGTATCCCCGGCTTGGCCGAAGAACAGCCCCCGCGAGCACGCTATTACTGAACTTACTGCACCTTTTGCTGGTGCTTCCAGCCCGTACGGTGACGACCTGATTTTGCCGATGCCGGCAGAAAAGCTCAACTACGTTCACCCGTACACCCGCATCAACCGCTAAGTAGGCGCGCAGAAATCTGCGCTTCACTGAGCAGATGTGCCGAGCCTTGGCGGCTCGCTTTCAGCCCCTCCGAGAATGTTCTCCTCGGTGGGGCTATACGTGTTTGTAATGTACTTGCGCCTCAACTAGTTGGCACGGGCTTGGGCTTTAAGGCCGTCGAGCAGCGTATCGATGAGCTGGGCTTGTATACCTGATAGGTAGTCGGCGCTCACTGGTGTTCTGGGCAGCGGGCGGGTGATGAGACCGATGCCGATGTGAAGTTCGAGCGGGGGGAGGGACTCGGGGCAGAGACCTGCTTGTCGCGCGGGTTCGATAATCGGTTGGTAGATCGACTTCAGTTCAGCTTTGCGCTGGGCAGCGATCTCCTGCACGTCATCGTCTGAGAATGAGGCAGTATTCACCTCGGCTGCCGCTGCTTGAACAACCGCGGCGAAGTTAAGGCTGGCGATCCGATGAATAATATCGCGCCAGGTGCCTTCGGGATCCTCGTCGAAACCTTGTAGGTGGCTGTCCACCTCTTCTTTGATGTGTGCTACCTCCGCGCCGGTGACGGCATCGAGGAGGGAGAGCCGTTCGGGGAAGTGGCGTGAGACCGTGGCGACGCCCACGCCGGCTTTCTTGGCGATGGAGCGCATGGACACGCCCGGTCCCTCGCTGATGAGCAGCTGCCTGGCTGCTGCGACGATGGCTTGCTTGTTTTCTGCTGCGTCTTGTCTCACAGCTTGCATCATACCAAACGGAGCACTATGCTCCACTTTGTAAGTGAAACACCCTGTTCCGTTTGGAGGTTGGAAGTGTCAGCGGTGAAAAGTCAGGAAGGAAAGCAGCCATCGGTTGCTGTGAAATCGATAGTTGCCATTGTGGGGATCCCCGTCGTCATCGGCCTTATGCTGTGGGCGTTTTTGGCGCCCACCTTTGCATCGGGTCCGGCTGGCGTTCCGGTTGCCATTTCGGCGCCGGAGCCCATGCTCGAAGGTATCTCGCAGAAGATTGAGAGTGCGGCGGGGGATGAGGCTCCGGAGATCGTCGTGAAGCACAGCGAGGCCGAGGTGCGCGACGCGGTGCTGCAGCGTGAAGCTGTTGGTGGACTGGTCATCTCCCCGCAGGGCGCGAGTGCGTTCACCGCTGCGGGAAATGGTGCTCCCTACGTGACGATGATTGATGGCCTCGCTGGCCAGCTTGAAGCACAAGGAATGTCCGTGGAGAAGCAGGAGCTGGCGCCGACGACTGCGGAGGACCCGCAGGCGAGCGGTATCGCACTGTTGGGCCTGCCGCTGGCCTTTGGCGGGATTATTTCCGCTGTCATTGCCACCTTTGCATTTCGTGGCAAGAAATGGGTCAAGCTGGGGGTGCTCGTTGGTATTGCGCTTTTCGGCGGGCTCGTTGCTACGTGGATGCTGCACTCCGTCTATGGAACCCTCGGTGGCAGCTTCGCTGCCGAGTGGATGGCTATCGCTGCGGGCATCCTTGCGACGTCTGCGGTGACTGCAGGCCTTGCGGGGGTGATGGGTGCCGCGGGTATTGGAATCGGTGCCGTGCTGACTATCTTCTTAGCGAACCCGCTGTCGGGTCTGGCAACCGGCCCGTGGCTGCTGCCTGCCGGGTGGTCGACGTTGGGGCAGTGGATGCCCATCGGCGCGACGGGTCACCTAGTCCGCTCGCTGTCCTTCTTTGATGGGCAAGGCTTCGGCCATGCGTGGTGGTCTTTGGGTCTGTGGATCGTTGTTGGTCTGGCGATGTTGGCCTTCGATAGGTCGCGCGCTAAGGAAGGCGTAGCTGTTGAGGAAAAGGCTTAGTCAAAACTAAAAGAAGCTGGATGGAGAAAACCATCCAGCTTCTTTCTATGTAGTTAAAGCACTGCTTTTATGTGCCGTGCTTGCACCGCACGGCGCGCTGCTTAGCGTGCAGCCAGAACCTGTGCCACTGGGTCGATGACGTGGCGGTTGGCGGAGTAGAAGGCGTTGAAGTCATGGCGGTTAGCCTTGTACTGCTCGGTGAAGGAAGCCGGGACGGTCAGGCCGTACTGGGTAGCGGTGTCCTCGATGAGGGTGTAGAGGGCGTCGACAGCCAGCTCGTCGGTGGGCTCCTCGGCAGCTTCCTGGACAGCCTTCGGTGCCTCAGCCGGTGCCTGCGGCGCGGTCTCTTCCTTTACCTGAGTAGCGGCCGGTGCCGGGGTAGCGTTCACGTCGCGCGGGGTCGGTGCGGAGTTCAGGCCCAGGCTAGCGGAGCAAGCCGGCCATGCGCCCCAACCCTGCTGCGCCAGGGTGCGCTCAGCAACAGCAATCTGCTGCTCGCGGGTGGCCAGGTTAGCGGTCGGGGCGAACTCGCCACCGCCGAAGGCCTGCCAGGTCTGAGCGCTGAACTGCAGACCGCCGTGGTAGCCGTTGCCGGTGTTGATGGCCCAGTTGCCGCCGGACTCGCACTGTGCGAGGCGGTCCCAATCGGAATCCGGTGCAGCGGCAGCGTTCGGAGCCATGATGGCTGCGGCGGCGCCGACGGCAACGGTGGAAGCGGCAAACTTGGTGGCGATGGACTTGTTCTTAGCGGAGTGGCGTCCCATTAAAGTATTCCTTCTCTAGGTTGTTCTTGCTTTCTCGCGCCCAGATGATGCCCAGTCCGGCATGTAGTTTTGCAATTGATGTTCACGTTCATGCACATCATGTATGGCCGCCGTGTGGAAGCCCGGACTGTGTCTGGGGCGAGACTTCCACGACTGGCGGCCGAAGTGCCTGTGGGAAAGAGTAGCGGTTTATAACGAATCAGTCACGTTAAATGGCTCAAAACGATAACGGAAGCGGGGATTCCCCTACGTTTCCCCTGTTCGTGACGGGTGTGTTAGCTATGTCACACTTGTAACGGGTGTGGTGGTTGAGGCGATACCTATTCTTGGTTTCTTTGGTGGGGTGCGTGGAGGTTAAGATGTATCTCTTTATAAGTTCCACGGATAGTTCCTCCGCGCGGCAGCTTAAGTCACAACCACGCTTCGCCGCGCCTCCTCACCCCGGATTGCCGGAGCCTATCGGCAAGCAGGTGATACGGCCTAAGCTTTGGTAGAGGAGAGACGGAAAGAAAGTGAGTGAAGAACCATGCCTATCGGCAAAGTGAAGTGGTATGACGCGGACAAGGGCTTCGGCTTTGTCAGCAATCCCGGCGATGAAGACGTCTATGTTGGCCGTAACGTGCTGCCCAAGGGCGTCGACGAGCTGTACCAAGGTCAGCGCATCGAGTTCGATTTCGCCGCTGGTCGCCGTGGCCCGCAGGCGCTGCGCGTGAAGGTCCTTGATGCTCCGCGCCGCCGCACCCCGGCCCGCAAGCCGGAGGAGCTATCGAGCATGCTTTCCGACGTCATGACGCTCCTCGAAACCCAAGTGCAGCCGGTGCTCAGCCAGGGGCGCTACCCGGAGCGCAAGACTGGCCGCCAGGTGGCGGAGATTCTGCGGGCTATTGCGAAGGATCTGGATAGCTAGGGGCCTACATTCTTAGGCCGATGACTGAAAAGTGCCCGACCTGCCAAAAGTACAGCTGATTTTTCAATGATCAGCCGTAAGTTTGGCAGGTCGGGCACTTTGTCGATGTAGCGGCGCGCGCTACATCGCGCGCCGCGGCGCGGCTACTTGTCCTCAGGAGCCTCTGCTGGAGCTTCGGCGTCGCCGGTGGCCTTGGATTCCTTGAGCTCTTCGTCGGTCATGGTGGATAGTGACCACACCGTGTGCATCGGGGTCTCTTCACCATTGGCATCGTGGCCAATCATGAGGGTGGAGATTTCCACCACCATCAGCTGCGGGCGCTCGCCGGTGGAAGCCTCAATCGGCGCGACGGAGCCGGGGATTTCGAGCGAGGTGGTTTCGTTGGCGCCGTGCGCAGTGCTGTCATTAGCAGCCGGGTCATCGTAAATGGAGAGCACCGACCACTCGTGGTTATAGATGGCTTCGGGGATCTCCAGCTTTAGGGTGTCATCGGGGCCCACCGTGAGGTTGGGAACCTCGCCCTCCTCGCAGTCGGCGCCGGGCTCGCAGACGCTATAGGGCGCGACCTCCATCGTTTCATCACCCACCGTGGCCGTGATGGTGACGTCCTGCGGGTCGGGGCCCGGGCGGTCATTCCACCACTTCTGAAACATCACCACCGCCACGACGATCACCGCCACGGCGATAATGAGCGCCAGAAACTGCAGCAGTGACTTCTTCCTTGCTTGCTTCACGGTAGCCATGGCTGAAAATCCTACTCGAAGCGCACCCTGTACAGCTCATCCCAGAGCTTGCCGGTGATCCAGAACTCGTCGGTGCCCGGGATATGGGCGATGCCGTTGAGGACGGCGTTGGGATCGGCAGACGGGACATGGTTGAGGTTCGCGGTGTCAATCACCGCGGTGACCTCGCCGGTTGCGGGGTCGATGCGCAGGATGTCCTCGCTCATCCACACGTTGGCATAGACTGCGCCATCGACGCACTCTAGTTCGTTGAGGTTATCCACCGGCGAACCGTTGAGAGTGACCTCGGTGCGCGGGCCGAGCTCCTCAAAAGTCTGTGGGTCCAGGTGGCGCAGTGTGGCGGAGCCATCGGACATGATGAGCTCAGAGCCAGCGTTGCACAGGCCCCAGCCTTCGCCGTCATAGGTTGCGCGGTCGAGTTCGTTGAAGGTCTCGGCATCTCGCAGGAAGGCTGTGCCGGACTTCCACGTCAGCTGCCAGATACCGGTCTCGGTCTGCGTGATGCCCTCGCCGAAGAACGAGTCTTCGAGCGCGACCTCTTTCAGCGGGGCTAGCTCGCCCGGCTGGACGCGCATAAGGCGCGATTCGCCCTTCAGCCCGGTGCCGATGAGCAGGTGTCCGTCAGCGTCGACCTCGAGGCCCTGGGTAAAGGTGTCCGCTGGCAAGGGTGCGGTGTCCAGGACGGTGACGCCGAGGCGCTCTGGGGAGCGTGCGCTTGGCGACGTCCCATCGCTACCCGCCGCTGTCGCCGTCGATGAGGATGCGCGCTCGTCTACAGCTTGGGAGGAACAGGAGGCCAGCGGTGCGAGCAGTACAGCGGCAGATAAAGCCGTGGCGAGCGCGCGGGCGGCGCGGGGGAAGTGTGGGAAGGCCATGACAGTCATTGTGCACGATGCTCGGGCGTGTGATTAATAATGGGAGGGTGACTCGCAAGAAAAAGATGCATTCCCCGCTTCTCGATTCGACGGCTGTCGACCTGGCGCGCCGGGCCGTGGAGGAGGTAGGAGAGGGGGACGTCGGTAAGCACCGGGGCGTTGCGGGTGTGGGCCGCAACGTGGCCACCCACCGTTTTGAGGCCCACGTTCCGGGATACCCGGGATGGGAGTGGCATGCCGTCGTCGCCTGCGCTGAAGGTTCCCGCACGCCGACCGTGAACGAGGTTGCGCTCGTCCCCGGCGGCCAGGCCCTCCAAGCCCCGGAGTGGGTGCCCTATTCCGAGCGCCTGCGCCCGGGTGACTTGGGCCCGGGAGACCTCATGCCGCCGGCGCCTGACGACGACAGACTGGACGGCGGGAAGCTCTCCGAGGCTGGCCTCAAGGAGGCCAAGGAGCGTTGGCGCAAGAAGTATGGGCCGAATACGGAGATGGCGGCGCAGGCCCAACTGCAGTGCAAAACCTGTGCTTTTTACCTCCAGCTGCTGCCCAATTTCGGCGTCTGTGCCAATGAATACTCGGCGGATGGAAAAGTGGTGCACGCCACCTACGGGTGCGGCGCGCATTCCGGCACGAGCGTCCGTGAGGAGGGAGCGGAGCAGGAGAGGCCCTTCGATGATGAGAGCCCTATCTATTAAAGAGAGCGGTTTTCGCCCCGCGCGCAGCAGCGATGCAGCGTGCGAGTTTTGCGTTTTAGTGCCCCGATGGAGCACCCTTAGCAGGTAAAACTTCATTTCTCTAGATAGAAGGGGCGCTCACTCACGATGAACGCAGCTATCGATCGCTATTTCAAAATCACCGAACGCGGATCCACCATTGGAACCGAGGTCCGCGCCGGCGTGGTCTCGTTCTTCGCGATGGCCTACATCATTCTCCTCAACCCTCTCATCCTGGGTACCTCCGCTGACTCGGCCGGAACCACCCTCGGAATCCCGCAAGTCGCTGCCGCCACCGCGCTGGTGGCCGGTGTCATGACCATCGCCTTCGGCATGATTGCTCGCTACCCGTTCGCCATGGCCGCGGGCTTGGGCATGAACACCTTCGTGGCCGTGACCATGGTCTCCCTCAACGGCTTGGAATGGCGCGAGGCCATGGGCCTGGTTGTCATCGAAGGTTTCATCATCGTCCTGCTGGCCATCTCCGGCTTCCGCCAGGCCGTCTTCGACGCTATCCCCGCGTCCATGAAGGCCGCGATGGGCGTCGGTATCGGCATGTTCATCGCCCTCATCGGTTTCGTGGACGGGCACTTCGTCACCCGCGTGCCGGATGCCGCGATGACCACCGTCCCGGTGAGCCTAGGCGTGAACGGCTCGATTGCGACCTGGCCTGCCTTCGTCTTCGTCGTGGGCCTGATTCTGTGCAGCTTCTTCGTCATCCGCCAGGTGCGTGGCGGCCTGTTCATCGGCATCGTCATCACCACCATCATCGCCATGATCATTCAGGCCTTTACCGGTTCCGAGGACTGGGGCATGGCCACCCCGGAGGTGCCCAGCTCCCTGGGCGGGCTGCCGGACCTGTCGATTGTGGGCCAGGTCGATCCGATTAGTGCCTTCACCAAGCTGGGCGTGGTCTCCACCGTCTTGCTCATCTTCACCCTGCTGCTCACCAACTTCTTCGATGCCATGGGCACCATGAACGGCCTGGGCAAGCAGGCCAACCTCGTGGATGAGAAGGGCAACCTGCCGGAGATGAAGACTGCCCTGGTGGTGGAAGGCTTTGGCGCCGTAGCTGGTGGTGCCGGTTCGGTGTCCTCCAACACGGTGTTTGCGGACTCGGCGGCTGGTATCGGTGACGGCGCCCGCACCGGACTGGCCAACGTTGTGACCGGTGTGATCTTCTTGCTGGCCATGTTCCTCACCCCGCTCTACGAGATCGTGCCGATCGAGGCGGCGGCCCCCGTACTCGTTATCGTCGGTGTGATGATGGCGGCACAGCTCAAGGACATCGAGTGGAACCGCATGGAGGAGGCCATCCCGGCCTTCCTCACCATCGTGGTCATGCCTTTCACCTACTCCATCGCCAACGGTATTGGCGTGGGCTTCATCGCTTATGCACTGATGGCCACCTTTGCCGGTAAGGCTAAGAAGGTGCACTGGATCATGTGGCTCGTGGCGGCCCTCTTCGTGGTCTACTTCGCCATGGATCCCATCAGCTCGCTGTTGGCATAGCCCGCCTAGGGGGAGCAGCTGGCCCTGCGCCTAGACTAGGGCCCATGCGTTTTGTCATCGATGACCCCACAGACCCTCGCCTGGACGATATCCGCGATCTCAAGCACGCGGATAAGTCCGGCGAGGGTTTCGTCTTTGGTGAGGGCCCACTGTGCGTGGAGCGCCTGCTGGCCTCCCGCTTCCCGGTGCGCTGCATCATCGGCTTTGAGGCGAAGCTCGACACCTTCCTGGCGAACCATGATGTCGGGGATATCCCCGTCTACCAAGTAACCCGACAGACTTTGGGGGAAGTCACGGGCTTCGATATGCACCGCGGGCTGGTTGCTGCGGCGGACCGCGCGGAGGCCTGGACCGTGGACGAGGTCCTCGAAGGTGCTCGCACCCTGGCCATCATGGAAGGCGTGGGGGACCATGAGAACATCGGCTCGCTCTTCCGCAACGCCGCCGGTATGGACGTCGACGGCATCCTTTTAGGTTCGGGTGCCGCAGATCCGCTGTACCGCCGCTCGGTGCGCGTGTCCATGGGTCACGTTCTGCGCTTGCCCTGGGCGCGTTTCGACGGTGGTTTTACCACCTGGCAGCGCGGGCTGGAGAAGCTGCGCGAGCAGGGCTTCCGGCTGGTGTCGCTGACCCCGCATCCGGATGCCGTGCACATTGCTGATGCGTTAGAGGGCGCGGACAAGGTGGCGCTGCTGGTCGGTGCGGAGGGGCCAGGATTGACCGAGCACGCCATGCGTGCGACCGACGTGCGCGCCCGCATTCCCATGTCGGAGGGCACGGATTCCCTTAATGTGGCGACGTCGGCGGCCATCGCCTTCTACGAGCGCCAGCGCTCCCAGAGGTTCCGCGAGGTCGATACTGCGTAGCGCCGCACCAAGCCGCCGAGGTGCTTGGCCGTGCGGATGATCTCCTCACCGGTGGATTCCGGCTCGAGGTCGTACTCTTCGTAGTCGTCATAGTCATTGAGCCCCAGCTTCGACACTGAGGTGGTGGCTACCTCGGCCACGCTGCGGCGCGGCGGGGGAGTGTCGACCTTGGGCTCGGGGCGCCCGTCGGTGGCATAGCCTACGACGTCCACGTCGGGGCCATCCGCGCCGACCTCGATGCCCAACCAGAATTCCTGGGCGGCCTCGGTGATATTGAGCGGCTCAAAGGGAAGGGAAATCCCACCCACCGGCTCATCCATCTCCCCGGCCCAGAAAGGGGCCTCGAAGGTTTCGGGCAGACCATGGTCCTCGTAGAGGTTAAAACGCGTCCCGCACAGCGACCGGCGCAGGCGGCTGCCCGTCCAGTGGGCGAACCCGGCATAGCCAGTCTCCGGATTGGAGGCGAAGGCGTAGATTTCCGTGGCGGGCACGGCCTCGCGCAAGGTCCGGGACAGCTGAGAGAGAGTCAGCTGATCGTCGTGGATGATGGTTTGCACCACGGTCACACCGGGATAGCCGCCCACATAGAACTCGCTCGCGCCGGGCTCGGCGGAACGGTTGAGGGGGAATTGCCCAATGGGAGTCACCGGCAGTGCGGGGTTGAGCTGAGCGAGGAACTTGCGGCCGAAGCCGCGGTCGGCCTTAGGCTCGCCGCGGAGGACCTCGGCGGGGTCGGCGGCGGTGACGTACCACAGAGTGAGAACGGCGCTTTGCGTATCCACGGCAGGCTACTCGCGGGGGCGCTTAGTGGAGGAACGAACGCCGAGCAACACATCCTCCCAGTGCGGGGTGACGGCCTTGCGGCGGCGCTTGGTGGGCTTAGGTTCCGGATCCGGGTTCTGGAGGAAGTCCTCGTCAACCCCGGTGTCCTTCTCATCCGTCTGCTGTGTGGCCTCCTCGTTAGAAGAGGCAGTGTCCGCATCGGCTGCGCCCTCAGCGGGGTGCTCCCCACCGTGCGGGGAGGGAAGGACGGAAGGCTCGGCGTATGCACCGCCGTCTGCCTCGTTAGCGGCGTCATCGCCGCCGGTGTAGGAGGACAGCTCCGTCACGCCAGGGGTACCGGCGCGTGCGGCTTCGTTGACCTCGCGGCCCTCGGCATACTCCCGCCCGTCGATGGCTTCGTCGTAGCGCTCGCCGCGGCCCACGGAGGTCAGCGACCGCACCGGCTGCACGAAGTCTGGGTCGGTGAGGTCTGCGGCCACAGAGTTGCGTGCCTCCACCGTGGCCGGGGAGGACATCGTCTGCTTAAAGGTCCACTCCGCCTCGTTGGCGGACAGCCCAGTCTTCCACGTGATGCGCAGGATCCACGGCTCGCCTTGGTGACGGTAGGCATCCCACGTCGCCTCCGACAGGGAGTGTCCGCGCGCGGCAAAGGCGGTGGCCAGGATCTCCCACAGCGTGAGCTTGGCTGGGCCATCTTCGCGGATGGGGTGGGCCTGCTTGGCGACGTCCGCGATGCGCGCCCGCTCCAGCAGCACCGGGTGCGCGAAAGGTTCGATGCGGGATTCTGGAACCTCGAGCTCCTCGGCGATCTCCGCAGCGGAAGCACCGGCGCGGATGCGGGCCTGAATCTCGTTGGGGCGCAGGCGGATTTCTTGTGCCTGCGGTGCAGGCTGGCTCTGTGGGGAAGAAGGCGAGCCACCAGAGGCAGGCATAACGGTGCGCAGCCCGGTGGAATGGTCTTGCTGCGCGGAGGCGGGGGAGGAGTCGCTTGCCTCCTCGTCGGTGTTTTCTGCGTCCTGCTCCGCCCCCTCGTTCTCGGAAGCGGGTTCGGCGGAATCGGCGGGAGCGAGAAGCTCGCGAAGCTCGTCGGTGACCTCGAGGAAGAACTCCTCACCATCCTCGGCCCGGAGGACGAGCGAGGTGTCAGTTGAGTCGCTGGGTGCGAGGAAAATCTCGCGCATGGTGGGCGCTCCTTAGCCTGGTAGCGGACATGTGATGAAGTCCACTTTACCCAGAACATGCCCCGAACTCTGGCAAGAGCGCGGGGCATGTTGTGCGACGTACCAAGTCAGTAGCGAGGGCTAACGGTTATCCAGAACGTAATCGATAGCCTTGGTGAGCTTGGTGACATCCGCGGAGTCTATCGCCGGGAACAGGCCCACGCGCAGCTGGTTGCGGCCGAGCTTGCGGTAAGGCTCGACGTCGAGAATGCCGTTGGCGCGCAGCGTAGCGGCCACTGCGGCGGCGTCGACAGAGTCCTCGAAATCGATGGTGCCGACCACCAGGGAGCGTGCCGACGGTTCGGCCACGAAGGGGGTCGCCTCCGGGCGGGACTCGGCCCAGTTGTACAGAATGGAGGAGTTCTCCGTGGTGCGCTTGACCATGCCGTCGAGACCGCCGTTGGCGTTCATCCACTTCACCTGGTCCTCCAGCATGAGCAGCGTGGCGACGGCCGGAGTGTTGTAGGTCTGGTTCTTGCGGGAGTTGTCTACCGCAGTCTGCAGGTTCAGGAAGGCCGGGATGAAGCGATCGGAGGAGTTGATCTTCTCGATGCGCTCCAGCGCCGCCGGGGACATAGCAGCCAGCCACAGGCCGCCGTCGGAAGCAAAGCACTTCTGGGGTGAGAAGTAGTAGACATCGGCATCAGACATGTTGACCGGCAGGCCGCCGGCGCCTGAGGTGGCGTCGATGACGACGAGCTGCTCTGCGTTATCGGGGTTGGGGCGGCTGACCGGAACCATAGCGCCGGTGGAGGTTTCGTTGTGGGCCCAGGCGATGATGTCGGCGCCTTCGGCGTCGGCAGCCTTCGGGTCTGGGGCGGTGCCAACCTCTGCTTCGGTGACGAGCGGGGCGTCGAGCCACGGGGCGGCGGATGCGGCTTTAGCAAATTTAGAGGAGAATTCGCCGAAGCTTAGGTGCGCGGATTTCTTTTCGATGAGACCGAAGGTTGCGGCGTCCCAGAAAGCGGTAGCACCGCCGAGGGAGAGGATAATTTCATAGCCCTCTGGCAGTGCGAACAACTCGGAGAGTCCCTCACGGATGGAGCCGACGAGGTTCTTGACGGCTGGCTTGCGGTGCGAAGTTCCAATGATGGTGTCGGCACCGGCGGTGATTGCCTCAATTTGGGCGGGGCGGACCTTGGACGGCCCGCAGCCAAAACGGCCGTCGGTAGGGAGGAGATCTGCTGGCAGGACGAGTTCTGAGTTGCTCATGTGGGCAGTGTAGCCTAGTTTCGTTCGCGCACTAGATACTTTGCCAGGATTGCCAATGTTGGCAGAGTCACAAGTTTTGCTAAAGTGTGAAGAGGTTTAGTCTTGTTGCGCCGGCCTTGGCCGGCGTTGAACATTGAGGAAAGGAAAACACGTGGCATCTGAAAACAACAAGGTTGTACTGCAGTACCCCGGCGGCGAGTACGAGATGGACATTAAGCAGTCCACGGAGGGTGACTCCGGCTTCGATATCGGCAAGCTCCGTAACGAGACCGGCCTCGTCACCTTCGACCCGGGTTATGCGGCTACTGGTTCCACCGAGTCCAAGATCACCTTTATTAACGGTGAGGAAGGCATCCTCCGCCACCGTGGCTACGACATCGCGGATCTCGCTGAGAATGCCACCTTTAACGAGGTGTCCTACCTGTTGATTAAGGGACACCTGCCTAATGAAGACGAGCTGTCGAAGTTCAACACCGATATCCGTCACCACACCCTGCTGGATGAGGACTTCAAGGCCGCCTTCAATATCTTCCCGCGCGACGCGCACCCGATGGCCGTTCTTGCCTCTTCCGTTAACATTCTCTCCGCTTACTACCAGGACCAGCTCAACCCGCTGGATGAGGAGCAGCTGGATAAGGCAACCGTCCGCCTGCTGGCCAAGGTGCCGATGCTGGCCGCTTATGCTTACCGCGCATCCCAGGGCAAGCCCTACATGTACCCGGATAACAAGCTGAACGCGCGCGAGAACTTCCTGCGCATGATGTTCGGTTACCCGACTGAGGAGTACGAGGTTGACCCGATCGTGGCCAAGGCTCTGGATAAGCTCCTTATCCTGCACGCCGACCACGAGCAGAACTGCTCCACCTCCACCGTTCGCATGATTGGCTCCGCGCAGGCCAACCTGTTCGTCGCCATCGCCGGTGGTATCAACGCCCTGTCCGGCCCGCTGCACGGCGGTGCTAACCAGGCCGTTCTGGAGATGCTTGAGGATATCCAGAACAACCACGACGGCGATGCCACCGACTTCATGAACCGCGTGAAGAACAAGGAAAAGGGCGTTCGCCTCATGGGCTTCGGCCACCGCGTGTACAAGAACTACGACCCGCGCGCGGCAATCGTCAAGGATACCGCCCACGAGATCATCGAACACCTCGGTGGGGACCCGATGCTGGACCTGGCCATGAAGCTCGAGGAGATTGCGCTGAACGACGACTACTTCGTCTCCCGCAAGCTCTACCCGAACGTGGACTTCTACACCGGCCTCATCTACCGCGCCATGGGCTTCCCGACGGACTTCTTCACCGTCCTCTTCGCCATTGGCCGCCTGCCGGGCTGGATTGCTCAGTACCGCGAGCAGCTTGAGCTCAACACCAAGATCAACCGCCCGCGCCAGATCTACACCGGTGAGACCCTGCGCAAGGTCACCCCGCGCAGCGAGCGCTAAACAATAGCCCATACGCTGCATTTCTAGGGCCGAGCCCCACACCTCCCCTTATACTGGGGAGTGTTGTGGCTCGGCCCACGTGTATGCGGCCAGCAAAGAAGAAAACAGTCCAAGGAGGATAACCCCCAATGGAAAAGCCCGTAATTGAGCCGGCAACGGAGCCAGCTCCCCAGGACCTTGTCATTGAAGACATCGTGGTGGGTGACGGCGCCGAAGCCCAGCCGGGCGGCTTCGTTGAGGTCCACTACGTAGGTGTCGACTATGAGACGAACCAGGAGTTCGACTCTTCGTGGGGCCGCGGTCAGTCGATCGAGTTCCCGCTGACCGGCCTCATCGCCGGCTGGCAAGAGGGCATCCCAGGTATGAAGGTGGGCGGCCGCCGCAAGCTGGTTATCCCGCCGGAGAAGGCCTATGGCCCCGCCGGTGGTGCACACCCGCTGTCCGGCCGCACGCTGACCTTCGTTATCGACCTCATTCGTGCCTAAATCCAAAGCCTAAAGGAATGGAGGGTAGTGCCTCTTTCCTTTGGGCTGTCGACGCTCTGAACGCCCTGACCGGCCGCGCCTTCTGCGCGGCCGGTCAGGGCGGTTCGCGCGTTAAGGGCTGCCGTGCGGTCGGTGATACCAGAATCTTCCCCCACAGCGCGCGGGAGTGCGGCACAATGGAAGCCATGAGTGTCCCACAAACCACGTTCAATGATGACCGCGAGATGCCCCTGCTGGGGCTTGGAACCTATAAGCTGCGCGGGGAGGATCTCGTCCGCGCCGTGCGTGAAGCAATCGAGCTGGGCTACCGCCACTTCGACACCGCCACCCTCTACGAGAATGAAGAAGAGCTGGGCCAGGCGTTGCATGACGCCATGAAGGCCGGCGACGTCACCCGCGATGAGCTCTTTATTACCAGCAAGGTCTGGCATGATCACCACGGTAAAGACAAGGTAGGCCAGGCCTTCCGTACGTCCCTGGATAAGCTGCAGCTGGATTACCTCGACCTCTACCTCATCCACTGGCCTTGGCCGCAGGGCGGGCTGTACGTGGAAACCTTCGAGGAGATTGCCCGCATGCAGGGCATGGGGCAGATCGCGTCGATTGGCGTGGCTAACTTCTACGAGGAGACCCTGCAGACTCTAATCGATGAGACGGGTATCGTTCCGGTCCTCAACCAGGTGGAGTTGCACCCGGGCTTCACGCAGCCGGAGCTGCGTCAGTTCCACGACAACCACGGAATCGTGACGGAGGCGTGGTCCCCGCTGGCGCGCGGTGTGATCCTCAATAACCCAGAGGTCATCGCCGTCGCTGAGAAGCACGACATCACCCCGGGCCAGGCCGTGCTGGCGTACCTGTTGAGCAAGGGCATTTCCGTTATTCCGAAGTCCAGCCGCCGAGAGCGCCTAGCGGAGAACTTCGCGGCCGCGGAGGTGGAGCTTGCACCAGAGGATGTTGCCGCACTCGATGCGCTCGACGGTCAGGAAGGTTTTGGCCGCATGTTTAAGGATCCGCGTGAGTTCCCTGGCGCTTAAATAGCCGGGCACAGTCCCAGTGCGAGCGATAGAGCCCGCCTTCCACGCTTTGTTTCTCCTTCACTATATTTTTCTTATTCCTTATAAATAGGGATAAATAGGGGAGGGGCGGAGCGGGGAAGGCGGGTTTTGTTGTGCTTTCTGGCAGTGGGCGTGCAAGGGGGGTGAGGGTGCTCTGAGGGATGCCGCAAAAGCGCGAAGCTCTCCACAATGGCTGCGAAGTTTCGCTTTGCTAAATTAGATTCACTGTTTGGAGTTTCCTGTGGGGGTGTTGGCAACGCGATAGAAATCCCATGTCATCGCGGGGGTAGGGGGTAATAAAAGTGTGCGTTATTAACTTTTCTTGGCAGGATTTACAACCTTGCAAGAGAGGTTAGGTAACTTACTGGGCAAGGCAAAACGTGACTGAAGACACTGTAGTTAGTCTCTCACCGCGGTTTGTGGAGAAAAGATTCCCTTGTAAGGAGAGCGACATGACTGACGCACCTGCTTCGATTGACTCGCGCCGCGAACCGACGCCGCAAGAGTTCGTCGAGATGCGCGATAGCTCGCAGTTTGCGAAGCTGCGCGGCACATACCGCAAGTTCACCTTCCCCATGACAGTGGCGTTCTTTCTGTGGTACGTCCTCTACGTGCTGGCCGCAGTTTTTGCGCCCGACTTCATGGCCATCGAGCTTGGCGGCGGTTGGAACGTCGGCCTTATCTTCGGCTTGGCTCAGTTCCTGACCACCTTCATCATTACGTACATCTACGTCAATTACGCCAACAAGAACATCGAGCCGCAGGCGGCGGCTATTCGCCAGGAACTGGAGGGCTAAACCATGCAGACCATTACCTTGGCCCAAGCGGAATCCTCCGCTGGCAATCCGATTTTGAATATTGCGGTCTTCGCCGCCTTCCTTGTCGTCACCATGTACGTGGTGCTGCGTGCAGGTAAGTCCACCAAGGAAGCCTCTGACTTCTACACCGGTGGTGGTAGCTTCTCCGGCCGCCAGAATGGCCTAGCTATTTCCGGTGACTACCTCTCCGCCGCGTCCTTCTTGGGCATCGTCGGTGCTGTCGCCCTCAACGGCTACGATGGCTTCCTTTACTCGGTCGGCTTCTTCGTTGCCTGGCTCGTCGCCCTGATGCTCGTCGCGGAGCCGATGCGTAACGTCGGCCGCTTCACCATGGCCGACGTGCTGTCCTTCCGCCTCAAGCAGCGCCCGGTGCGCGTGGCGGCCGCGATTTCGACCCTGTTCGTGTCGCTGTTCTACCTCATTGCCCAGATGGCAGGCGCCGGCTCCCTGGTTGCCGTGCTGTTGGACATTCACGAGTTCAAGTGGCAGGCCGTTGTTGTCGGCATCGTGGGCATCCTCATGATTGTCTACGTCCTCGTTGGTGGCATGAAGGGTACGACCTACGTGCAGATGATCAAGGCCGTGCTCCTGGTCACCGGCGTGGTCATCATGTGCATCCTGACCTTCGTCATGCTGAAGGGTGGCTTCAGCACGCTCTTCACCCAGGCCATTGATATGCACGCCAACTCCGCTGCTATCCAGGAGAAGGGTTACGAGGCCTCCCAGATCATGGAGCCGGGCCTGAAGTACGGCAAGAACCTCACCACCAAGCTTGACTTCATCTCCCTGGGTATCGCCCTCGTGCTGGGTGTTGGTGGCCTGCCGCACGTGCTCATGCGCTTCTACACGGTGCCGACCGCGACCGAGGCTCGACGTTCCGTTACCTGGGCCATCGTCATCATCGGTGCCTTCTACCTCATGACCCTGGTTCTGGGCTACGGCGCTGCCGCCCTCGTTGGCCCGGACCGCATCCTCGCCGCACCGGGTGGCGCCAACGCAGCAGCACCGCTGCTCGCCCTCGAAATCGGTGGTTCCATCTTCATGGCGGTCATCTCCGCAGTCGCCTTCGCCACCGTGCTGGCCGTTGTGGCTGGCCTGGCCATCACCGCTTCGGCCTCCATCGCGCATGACGTCTACCACTCCGTCATCCGCAACGGCGAGTCCACCGAAGCCGAGCAGGTCCGCGTTTCCCAGATCACCGTGGTTATCCTCGGCATCGTGTCCATCATCCTGGGCATCCTGGCCATGACCCAGAACGTTGCCTTCCTGGTGTCCCTGGCCTTTGCCGTGGCAGCATCCGCCAACCTGCCGACCATCCTGTACTCCCTGTACTGGCGCCGCTTCAACACCGCAGGTGCTGTGGCATCGATGTACACCGGTGTTATCTCCTGCCTGGTGCTCATCTTCCTGTCCCCGGCAGTTTCCGGTACTCCGACCTCGATGTTCCCGAACGCCGACTGGTCCATCTTCCCGCTGTCCTCTCCGGGCCTCGTGACCATCCCGCTGGCCTTCTTCGCCGGTTGGATCGTGTCCATCATGACCCCGCCGGACAACCTGGAAGAGCTGTCCGCCGAGATGGAGGTTCGCTCCCTGACCGGTGTGGGCGTGGAGGCTCCGGTGGACCACTAAGCGCCACCTCAAGCACTACATTCCAGACGGTAGCGGGTAGACTCTAACCTCGTGTTTTACCCGCAGCCTCGTTATAGGGCGGTACCAGCGCGTGCTGGTGCCGCCCTTCTGGCGTGCGTGCTCGGTGCCACGGCCCTTGTTGCGTGCTCGCCTGCGAATGAAGAAGACTCCACGGTGGGGCGCCCAACGCACACCAGCACGGCTACTCCCGGCCCCATCGCGCATAAGAAGGGCGATCCACAACTCGCGGCGGTAGAGGACACCGTGGGGCAATTCCTCAAGGGCGATGACGAGAAGTCAATCACGTACTACCGCATTGAGACAGGCATGCACATGGGCTCACCCACCGAGCACCAGCCGCGCTATGCGCTCAGCCTGATCAAGCTTTACATCGCCGCCTACGTGCTCGAGCACGGTTCCTTCGAGGACAAGTATCTAGCGCTGGACATGATTGCTGATTCTTCGGATGAGAGCGCCGGGAAGCTCTTTGAGAAGTACCCGCGGTCCATCGATGCAATCGCCAAGGAATATGGGCTGGACTCTACGTCAGCGGGGGAGGATTGGGGTCACTCGATGACCTCAACCTATGACGTGGTGCGCTTCATCGTTCAGCTCTTGGAAGATGATCCGACGCACCCAGTTTTGGTGGCGATGTCTCACGCCGATGCCGTCTCAGCCGATGGCTACCAGCAAAACTATGGCACCGCGAAGCTCAGTGACGTCGTGGGATCAAAATGGGGCTGGTCGGACAGTAAGGACCGACACTCTTCGGTGTCTTTTGGGGAGAACTTTGTTGTGGCTGCCTCCATCGAGGGCTCTGCCGAGGAGCTTACGTCCTACGTGCGCAAGGAAATCACGGGTAAGAACCTCGTGAAGGGAAACAACTTGAACAAAGAGGCGCTGGCCCATCCTGGCGCTAGCACCACGCGCTTGACGACGTCTACCGCTGCCCCCTCCAGCACCTCAAAGCCAGCGGCGTCTACAGAATCGCCGGCACCGGCGTCATCGACCACGTCGTCGTCCTCCAAGCCGTCTTCTTCGGCAACGAAGACAACGGCGGCGCAGTAGAAACCAGCGCCGCCGCGTGTTGATTAGCCCATGGACTTGCGCACGGTGTTGAGGATATCCACCGCGCCGCGCACCTGGTCATTGCTAATGGAGGAGCCGGCGATGGTGATGCCATCGCCGCTCACGCTGGAGCCGCGCCCGGTGGGATCCGGCAGGGAAACATTGGGCAGCGGGATGTCGTCAGGCACTGCCGGGATGTCCTTGACCTTTGGCGGCTCCACAGCACCATCGCCCGGGGTCCACTGGCCCCAGTCGTTGGCATAAACGGTGTTGATATCGCACGTTACGCCGTCGATAGTGGCTTGATTCTTGGCCTTCTGGTGGATGGGGGTGCGCGGGTGGAGCTTTCCGCCAGAGCCCCAGTCGTGCATCCAGTAGAACTGGCCGATGCGGTCGGCAACACACCAGTCGATGACGTTGTAGTTGCCATATACACCGGTCTGGTAGCTCGCGGCGCTCAGTGCTGCGGAGAAGGCCTTGAGGTAGGGGCGGATCTGGTTCTCGTACTGGGCGCGGGTGGGATTGTCATCGATGGCAATGTAGATGGGGCGCCCGGTCGGTCCGCCCGCAGCCTTGTGGATGGCGATGGCCTGCGGCGCATGGACTGCGGCGCCCGCAGCGCCGTTGAGCCAGTCAGCAGTTTCCGCGCGTCCAAACTGGTAGATGGAGGCGGTCTTGAGGCCTGCCGCTGCGTTGGCCTTGGTCTCCGCCAGGGTGACAGGCTTGCCCTTCATCCATTCGGCGCCGGGGCGGCGCTGGGATACGTAGCGGATGGCGCCGAGGTGGCCGGCTGCCTTGATGGCGCGGGCGGAAGGAACACCGGCAGAGAAATCGATGATGGTGCCCAAAGCTGGGCCCACGGCGAGAGCGGCGGGCGCCTGGCTACCGATGGCACCGGCGGCCAGCGTGAGGGCACCGGCCTTGAACAGGGAACGACGGGACAAGGACATGGTGTGAATTCTCCTTGGGAGGCGGTGAAGAAGAAAGTTTCCGAAATCACTTTAGTCACAAAGGCTAAAAATTGCACCAGGGGTAGCATTTGCTGGGTGCGACGGCAATCCTCTTTGCCTGAAGTTCCTTAGGGCTATGTCGTGCGGAAAGTGACGTTAGTGGGGTTTTCTACCGTGCGGGATACGGTGCAGTCCTTTTCTTGGGAGATGCGCACGAGGCGCTCCACCATGGACTGGGCCTGGCGCCCAGCGTCAGTATCGGGAAAGCGGAGAGAGAATTCCACGTCGACGTCGCTCAGCCGCGAGGCCCCGTCTTCGTCGACGCGGGTGCCTTCAACGTGGACGTCGAAAAGCTCCGGCTCTGTGCGGCGCGAGGTGACCACGTCGATGTCCACGGCCGAGCAGCCCGCCACGGCGGCGAGCAGCAACTCAACTGGGCTGAGTAGTCCCTCAGCGCGGCCAAACTCGAGGCTGATACCTTCGGCATTCGTGGCGCGGTAGTGGCCTGTATCGATGCGGGTGACGTCGACGGAGTATTTCTTGGTGATGTTGCTCATAGCGTCATCCTAGCGACGGTGGGGGAGCTGGGCAGCGGGGGAGGGAGCTGGGGTTTGCGGGTCTTAACCGCGTCGCGGTGAGCGGCGGAAAGGTCGGGTAGGTCAATTTGCAAAGTTATCTGATGGGGGCGGGGCTGTGACTCATGTCTCTTTAAATCGGTAATAGTGGTGCAAACAATTTTTCGACCCAAAGGAGTGGTGGCTATGGAAACCGTGGATGCTCGTGACTGGCTAGACAAGCTCGTCGCCCTCACGCACCAAGAGGAGCCTGGCGTGGAAGACGTGGAGAAGGTTTTCGAGTCCGGGGGCTTCTGGCGGGATCTTGCTGCGGTGACGTGGAACCTGCACACCGCCGAAGGTTCGGAAGCCATCGCCGCGATGATCGCTGGCACCGACGCTGCGCTCGACAACCCGGAGATAACAGAGGTGGAGGACGAAGGCAATGGCGTAACGCGGGTCCACTTCACGTGTGAGTCTGCGAACTTTTATGTCACGGCAATTGTTCGCCTCCGAAATGCCAAGGCCTGGACCTTCCTCACCTCCGCGCGCGAGCTCAAGGATTTCCCGGAGCCTAAGGGGCGCCGCCGCCCGCTGGGCACGGAGCACAAGGTGGTCAAGGACGCCAAGAACTGGGCGGACCTGCGGGAGGAGCGCCGTGCGGCACTGGGGCATACGGAACAGCCCTACGTCCTCATCATCGGTGGTGGCCAGGGCGGTATCGCGCTCGGGGCGCGCCTGAAGCGCCAAGGTGTTCCCACGCTTATCGTCGATAAGGCGGGCCGCCCCGGCGACCAGTGGCGCGGCCGCTACCACTCGCTGTGCCTGCACGATCCCGTGTGGTACGACCACCTGCCGTACCTCCCCTTCCCAGATGACTGGCCGGTGTTCACCCCGAAAGACAAAATGGGGGATTGGCTCGAGCACTACGTGGGCATCATGGACTTGGATTACTGGACCAATAGTGAATGCGTGAAGGCCACCTTCGATGAGCTCAGCGGCACGTGGAAGGTCACCGTTCGCAAGGACGGGGAAGGGATTCTTCTGGAACCCACACAGCTGGTTCTGGCCACGGGCATGTCCGGTGTGCCGAATCGTCCCCACCTGGAAGGGCAGGAGAACTTCGCCGGGGAAATCCGGCACTCCTCGGAACACCCGGGTGGCGCAGGCGATGAGGGTAAGGACGTCATTGTGCTGGGCGCGAACAACTCCGCCCACGACATCGCCGCGGACCTCTACGCGCATGGTGCACGGCCGGTCATGATTCAGCGTTCCTCCACGCACATCGTGCAATCGGACACCCTCATGAAGGATGTCTTCGGCCCGCTCTATTCGGAAGAAGCCGTGGAGGCCGGTGTGGACACGGATAAGGCGGACCTCCTCTTTGCCTCCTGGCCCTACGCCGTGCTTCCCGACGTCCACCGTGAAGTCTTCGACGGCATCCGTGAGGCCGATAAAGACTTTTATGACGGTTTGGAGAAGGCCGGCTTCCAGAACGACTTTGGCGATGACGGCTCGGGTCTTTATCTGAAATACCTGCGCCGTGGTTCGGGCTACTACATCAACGTCGGTGCCAGCGAGCTGGTCATTGATGGCTCCATCCCGGTGAAGTCTGGCGTGTCCATCTCGGAGGTGAAGGAAAAGTCCGTGGTGCTCACCGACGGTACCGAATTACCCGCCGATGTCATCGTGCTGGCCACCGGTTACGGCTCTATGAATGGCTGGGCCGAGCAGTTGATTTCTAAGGAAGTCGCTGACACCGTGGGCAAGTGCTGGGGCTTGGGCTCGGATACCACCAAGGATCCCGGCCCGTGGGAGGGCGAGCTGCGCAACATGTGGAAGCCCACCCAGGTGCCGCAGCTGTGGTTCCACGGCGGCAACCTGCACCAATCGCGCCACTATTCGCGCTACCTAGCGCTTCAGCTCAAGGCGCGCTATGAGGGGATGGATACTCCGGTCTATGAACTGGCGCCGGTGTACCACACCTCTTAAGGCAGAAGAGCGCAGGCAGGAGCCTGCGGAAGTGGATCGCAACGCCATGAGGAAGCTAAATGGCGGGTAGTCATTTAAAAGGAAATTCACATTGTGGTCACGCGGTCGCAAACTCAGGGCCATAATCTTTCCTTGTCTCTGTCGGTTGCTCCTTGGCTTAAACCATGGAGCAACCTCACTACTTCGTTTTGATAGGAAGATCTATGACTGCTCGCCGCCTGCTCGGCACCCTGGTCACCGCCTCGGTGGCCGGTACGTTCCTCGTTGTCCCCGCCTCCGCCGCCGAACCAACAGAAGGTTTGGGCTCGCGCTTTAGCATCGGAGTGCTGCCGGATACTCAGTTCTATTCCCGTTACTCCACCCCGGAGACCGGCAACCTGGCCCAGGCGCGCTACGGCAGTGAACCTTTTAAGGCGCAGGTCGAGTGGCTGGTGAAGAACCAGGAAGCGCTCAACATGGACTTCGCCACCCACCTCGGTGATGTGGTGGACCAGGCGGATGTCGAGGGTGAGTGGAAGGTTGCCGACGAGGCCATGAAGGTCCTCGATGATTCCGACCTGAACTACTCCATCCTGCCGGGCAACCACGACATGATTGAGGATAAGTCAGCGCACCCGTACGACGTCTACTTCGGTGCCGAGCGCGCCAAGACCGCCAACCCGGAAACCTTCCAAGAGCGCCACACCGCGGTCAACAACGATTCCGAATACCACATTTTTGAGGCCGAGGGCCAGAAGTACCTGGTCCTGGCGCTGGCGTGGCGCGCGGATGACGAGGCTCTCAAGTGGGCCCAGGGTGTTCTCGATGCCCACCCGGAGCTGCCGGTCATTCTCACCAGCCACGAGGTTCTCAACATCGATGGCGCCGGCGAAGTCTTCTACTCTGAGGACTACGGCGAGGGCCTGTGGGACAAGTTCATTAAGAAGAACGACCAGATCTTCCTCACCATGGGCGGCCACCACCACGGCGCGGGCTACCGCGTGGATAAGAACGATGCAGGCCACGACGTTATTGGCATCCTGCAGGACTACCAGATGGCGTACCAGGGCGGCAACGGCCTGCTCGGCGTGCTGGAGTTTGACCTCTCCGGCAATGAGCTGGAGATGACCGCCCTCTCCCCGTGGGTGGCGCAGAAGCCGGCCAAGGAGCTCACGCAGTTCGACAAGCTCATCCTCGACGGCAAGGGCGATAGCTACCACGTGACGCTCAACTTCAAGGAGCGCTTCGCTGACTTCGCCCCAGACTGGTCCATCGGCGATGAGAATGACCCGGACCTTGGCCAGAAGGCCCGCGACATCGCGGAGGAAGGCTACACCCCGTACACCATCCCGAAGGATCAGCTTCCGGAGGGCCCGAACGACTTCGTGAAGTCTGACAAGACCGTCTTCCACTGGCGCCCAGGCCAGACCAAGAACAAGGACGGCAAGCAGCTTGCCGACGGCGACGTGGCCACCGAAGGCGCAGTCATTCCGGATGCCTTCGGCGCCGACGGTGCCGGTGACCTCGTTCGCGTGGGTGGTCCTTCCAACACGGGCGAGCGCATCACCTACACCAAGGACCACCACCCGCTGTCCTCTGATTCTGGCTCCCTCTACTGGTCCGACCCAGCCGGCAAGGCCGCGATGGCGGAGTTCCGTTCCAAGGAAGGCGCTGAGATCAACAAGGTCGATACTTCCGCGGGCTACACCTTCGAGTCCTTTGTGAAGATTCCGAAGGATTTCAACGGCTCTGAGCATGGCTGGGGAAGCGCAATCTCCCGCGACTCCAGCATTGCCGAGCTTGTCGACGGCTCCGATGACACCGACCCCACCGTCATGTTCGGCATCTCCAACCTCCGTGAGCTGCGCTGGTGGGCAGAGCCGAAGGAAGGCGAAGGCTCTACCGTCTGGTCCCACGAGGTACCCACCGAAGAGTGGATGCACATTGCCGTGGTGAACAAGCCGGATTCCGACACCGTGGAGATGTTCATCAACGGTGCCCCCATCCTGCGCAACGCCAAGGGCGCTGAGGGTCTCCTCCCGGGCGACCTGCAGTGGGTCATGGGCGCTGGTTTTGATAACCGCAAGCCGCAGGACCCGTGGTACGGCTGGATTGGTGAGACCCGCCTGACCCAGGGCGTTCTGGACTCCGACCAGTGGCTCACCGCCCGCCCTGCCGTGAAGGATGAGGAGCCGTCCTCTTCCGCGACCACCTCCCCGTCTGAGTCGACTACCGAGCCGAGCACGCCCGCTAAGCCGACCAACACGAAGGAGCCTTCCGCCAGCGATATTGGCCAGGCCTTCTTCGCTGGCTCCAGCCGTGGCGCGAAGATTATCCTCCCCATCGTCGCCGTCATCGCAGCCGTCGGCGGCGCCGCCTACGCCCTTATCCCGACCATCAACCGCATCTTCGGTCTGAACATCCCACAGCCACAGCTGCCGAAGATTCCGGGCCTGAACTAGAGAGCTCAGCCCACTAACCTCCATCCCCCGTCTCACAGTGAGACGGGGGATTTTCTGTTGTGTTGCTACATTTCGCGGCGGTCACTATTTGTTAGAAACGTTGCTTCGATGAAGCGGCTTCGCTGCGTGGCCAACGACGATCTAGTTATGGACAAACCATTCTGGAATGAGTAGTATGAAACTTATGGGACGGCCTCGTAAATTCAATGAAAAAGAAGTTCTTGCCGGCGCGATCGCGTTATTTGGCACGAACGGATTCACTGCAGTCTCAGTGGATGATGTGGTGAATCAACTGGGACTTAACCGGTCCAGCTTCTACAACCTTTATGGCTCGAAGCATGGACTGTTTCGTGCAGCAGCTGAAACGGTGTGCGCTGAAGCTGAAGGCGGCCGAGTATCGGATGCGACAAAGGACTTCGTGGTGGTGGCACTGGTTGAGGTGGCGCCAGTCAGTAAGGATTTACGCGAGCTTATCCAGCGGGCTTATGAACTGTGCTTCACGGGCCCGGAATCGTTAGGGCAGCATGCGCTCGCCCGTGCACAAGGACGCAAACACTAAGGGGAGGCATCATGAACAACAAACTCACTCTGACAGAAACAGAGCTCATCGTCGAACCACTCGGGCTAGATAAGCTCTGGTCGTTGACCGGCAGTATCAAGGTTCCGTGGGAGCATGTGCGAGGCGCTACCCATGACCCTGGCATGAAGCATGAGCCAAAAGGTTTTCGTGCGCCGGGGCTGCGCAGTGGACAGAAGCTAGCGGGCACCTTCCACGCGGATGGCGGCCGACATTTCTGGAACATTAGCGGCTATGAGAATGCCGTTGTCATCGAGCTTAAAGACGAGCATTTCGATCGGTTCATCGTTTCCTTGGAGAACCCGACTGAATGTGTAGCGCGCATCAACGAAAAGGCTCAGGCCGTCTGAGCCTGACGTGTCCCAGCGTCAGTGCTTGATGTCATTCACGGTAAATGGCAGGCGAAAACTGTGAATTCTCGTCCACACTATTCACGGAGAATGACACGTTTAGGCTGAACGGCTCTCGGTTCTGGAGTTAAAGTGCCCCAGGTTTTGTCCTATCTACTCAGTCGGGACAAAACAGGGACACTTCAATCATCACTGACCTGCAGCTCAACCTGACGCAGGCGCAGTGGGTCAACAGCCTCTATGCGGTGCTACTGGCGGAGCTGCTCTGCGACGGGGCAAGATTGCGGATACCTGGGGACGCAAGCGCGCCTTCCTCACCGGCCTGACAATATTCGTGGCAGGCAGCGTATTGGCGGGATTTCCTACCTCGACCGCCACGTGGATCTCCGCGCGCGCAGTACAGGCAATCGGTGCTGCGTTCATCATGCCTTCCACGCTTTCCACGGGTAAACCGTATTCCGCGGCAAATACCGCGCAACAGCCTTTGGTGTGTGGGGCGCGGTAATTTCCGGTGCGGCAGCGGTCGGACCCTTGCCGGTGGTGCACTGACGGAATGGGTGTCCTGGTATTCGCGATTATCGAGGGCCCGACCTAGGCTGGTGGGAGCCCCAATCCTCATTCAGCTTCTTTGGCTGGACCTGGTTCGAAAACGCGGCTATTTCACCGGTTCCGCTAGGGCTCACGGTTTCGGCCGTGGGCTTCGCGCTGTTAATCAGGTCGGAAAAGCACCGCGAGCGGGGTCACCGCTCGGTGCTGTTGTATCTTGAATTGTTTTCTTATTCCACGTTCTCGTGGGACAATATCACCGCTGGTGCGGTAGCAATCGGCGAGTTTGCCATCATCTTCGTGTTGCTGCTGTACCTGATTAATACGTTGGACCTCTGCACGGTGTTGTCTGGCCTGGTGCTGGCAGCCACGGCAATCGGTGCATTCTTCTCCGTTGCAGCAGCCCCCACGTCGCGGCACGGTACGGGGCGCCTGGCACCGTGCTCATTGGGCTCGGCTTGGAAGCCGTCGGCGTCCTTATCCTCGTCCTGCTTATGGGGCCGGATACGAATGGTTGGATCATCGCCGCGCCGCTGACCCTGTACGGCTTGGGCCTAGGGTTCGCCTCCGCGCAGCTGACCGGCACGATGCTGCGGGATATTCCCGTCGATGACTCCGGGCAAGCCTCCGCAACGCAAACCACCGTGCGCCTGGGGCAGTGGTGTGGGCCTTAAGCGAAGGCATGGCCAACGCCGCGCAGTGGTCGCTCGTAGCCGCTACTGCATTCTTCGCTTCGAGCTTTGTCGGTGCACTTAGGGTGCTCCGTGCTGCGGCGGAGAAGGGTGCCCCCGCAAACAATGCCGATCTCGGTGCCCGCGTTAATCGCGTCCCGAACTGATTTTCCACCCGCTTGCTGCTTTGCGTTGCTGCCAGAAGTGACGGTAGATACCGGGGACATCGGAAAGCTCAGAATGCGTGCCCAGCTGGCTGACTTGCCCGTGTTCATCCAAGACTACGATTTGATCAGCAGATTTGATTGTATCCAGCTTATGGGCGATGACAATAAAAGTAGATTGCTCCCGTAGCTCGTCCATCGCAGCAAGAATGTTTGCCTCATTTTCTGCATCGAGCGCGGAGGTAGCCTCATCAAAGAGTACAATCGGCGCTTGCTTGAGAAGCGCGCGAGCTACAGATACGCGCTGGCGTTCACCACCGGATAGAAGCCGCCCGCCTTCACCAACAGGAGTATGCCACCCTAGGCGGTTGGCAATAGAAGTCACGCCTGAAAGATCAGCTGCGCGGAAGACTTCCTCATCGGAGGCGTCGGGACGACCAACGCGGATATTAGCGATTAACGAGTCGTCGAAGAGGTAAACGTCCTGAAAGACCATGGACAGCCTGGACATTAACTGTTCGGTTCCAAGCTCGCGGATATCTACGCCGTCAACCATCACCGCCCCGGAATCTACATCCCAGAATCGCGAAATAAGGCGCGCAATTGTGGTCTTTCCGGAGCCAGAAGGACCGACAATGGCGGTAACGGTGCCTGGTCGAGCATGGAAAGTGACATCTACCAATACTGGTTTATCGCCGTATCCAAACGTGACATTAAGCAGCTCTACATTTCCCGAACCATCGCCTAGGCGCGGAGTAGTGGGTTCTGGCAGGGAAGGAGCATCGGTGATGAGCTCAGTTTCTGCAAGCGCGATACGGCCGGCATCTAAACCGACGAAAGAAGAACCCAGCTGCTCAAGCGTGCGGGTAAACCTCAAGCTGATTCCGATGATCGCAATTGTTTCTAGTGGCGATAGGGCGCCTTCAACGGCAAGATCCGCGGAGACCATAATGAGAGCCACAATGAAGATCTGCACTACTATGCCGTTGAGTAGCAAAGCTAATGTGGATACCCATAGCTCGCGTATTCGTGCTTTATGGTCGATTTCTAGCGCTTGCTCTAGTGGCGCAAAAACTTGTGATTGTCCTGCCGCGCGCAGGGCTGGTTGACGGTTAGCAAATTCTACGATGCGCTGGGAGAGCTCTTTACTCGGCCCCAGTGCGCGGTTCGATGCTTTCTCACGAATCCATGCAGCCAACTGCATCACCACGAGCGCCAATGGTGCGATGATAAGAAGGACCAAGCCCAGCTTCGGGTTCCAGAAACACGCTCCTACTAACAAGGTGACAAGTGCCGCGCTATCGCGGTATATCGTTCCTTGAATATGCGCAATGGTCTCGGCCGCCACCATAAAGCGATCTGAAACGAGGCGAGATAGGCCGCCGGTATTAGCCGGTACGAACCAGCCGAGCGGTAGCGTTGCTAATTTATCGCCCACAGTCGTGTGCGCGGCTCGGATGAAATCCAAGGCCGTGTGGTAAGAGGCCATGGTTGCGAAAAATCGTAGCGCAAAAGCTACGAGCGCAATTGCCAAAAGCGTCCACATCCATGGTGCGATCGTCGTATCCCCATCGAGTGCCTTTGTAAGTGGCACGAGCGTGAGAACGGCGAGGCCATCAAGCACGCCAACGATAAGCGATAGACAAGCATACCTTTTATTGAGCTTATGGCCTACAGGACTTTGCAGCTTTTTGACACTGCGAGTGAGTAGCGGATCACGAAGACGCGAACTAACAGGCGTAGTGGCATTAGACATGAGAATTATCCTTCATAGGCTTGAGGCAGATTATTTGGTCTGCTCCTTGGATGGACTCCGGCTTGTGGGCGATGACTAAGACGGTCTTGCCTCTGACGAGTGTGGCTAGAGCTGCTTGAATTTCTGCTTCGCAGTCAGGATCAGTTGCCGCAGTAGCTTCATCTAGGATCAAGATTGGGGCATTGGTAATGATTGCCCGGGCAATAGAAATGCGTTGCTGTTGTCCACCGGATAAAGAGGTGTCCTCACCAACAACGGTGTCGAGCCCAGCCGGTAAAGCGCGAATATCAGCAGCTATGTGCGCAGCCTCTGCGGCTTGCCAGATCTCTTCATCGCGGGCTTCTGGGCGTGCAAGGCGAATGTTTTCCCGAATACTCATACGCAGTAAGTGAGGATCTTGTAAGACGAAAGCCACAGTGCGGTACAAACTGTCGAAAGTGAGATCACGGATATCCACGTTGTTGATAGTGATTGTGCCCGAATCTGGATCCTGGAAACGCGCCAACATCGTTGCTGCTGTGGATTTGCCAGACCCGGAGGGGCCAATCAATGCCGTGACAGTGCCTGCATTTAGTTGCGCAGAAAAGTCTTGGAGGACTGGTGTGTCTGGGGCGTAGCTAAAGCTGACCTTATGGAACTCCACCTCCATGTCTTGACTATTGGCGTCGAGGCTCTTTTGGCCTTCTTTCACATTGGAAATTGTCATGACTTCATCAAGGCGCAACGCCGCATTGCCAGCGAGCTGGTAAGACCACATCATTTGGCCGACGGTTTGAATCGTGCCCGGGAGCACCAGCGCAATTAACGTTGTTGCGATGACTTCAGCGACCGTGACATAGCCACCAGCTATCAGCAGGGAACCCACTCCTAGATTGATAAGGATGAGGACAGGAACCGCCACCACAGACTCTGAGATTGCGGAAACACGCAGAAGCGGACGTACCCACTCGTAATAGAATTCCGCGAATTTTTGGGCAGCTTCGCGATATCGAGCGTGGGCTTTGCCAACGGTGCCGAAAGCCTTGACGACGGAAATACCTTCGGAGAACTCCACCGCAGTCGCAGAGACCTCACCCAGATAATTATCCATTTCCGCAGTTTTTGTGCCCATATCTTTCATTGAATATGCTTGGATTGCTAGGAAAATGGGCACAGTGGCAATAGAAAGTAGACCAAGGCGCCAATCCAAGATAAAGGCATAAACCAGAAGCGCGAGGGGCGTAAAGATCGCGGCGACCTTCTCTACAGGAGCATGGGCTGTCAGGGTGTGCAGAGTTAACGTATCGTCCTCGACGGCTTTGCGGACTTTGCCGGAATTAGTCTGGCTAAACCACGAGAGTGGTGCTTTCGCAATAGCGGTAATAATTCGGCGCCGGTTAATCCCCACCAGCTTTGCATCAGCGAAGTGGGTGATTGCAAGGGCAAGGAAATAGAAGAATAGCTGGCCCAAAAATGCAGCAAGTAGCCATTTCACAATGGACGCGACGTCATCAGTATTGCCGTCGATTAGAGCATTTCCCAGTGCCACCAACGCGACGTAGGGTGCTACGGCGAGTACCGAGGATATAAGCGCGAGAAACTGTGCGAAGTAGATGGTTGTTTGCACTGGGGCCAGTAGTTTTTTTAGAGCGACCTGGCCGGCTTTTAGTTTTGCGCGAGCCTCTTCTTCCGGTGACGCACCGTGTGATTCTGGTGCGTGGGTTCCGCTTGATTCTGTGGAACTTTGTTTTAGTTCAGACATTTCTTTCTCAATTCTTGTTGATGTCAGTCATATCGATGATTCTGGTGACTGATTCTTGGATGAATTCGTGGTCATGGGTGATGACGATGACCACTGCTCCGCTTGCTGCAAGAGATCGAAGTAGCGCAGAGATGGATTGCAGTTGGCGCCAGCCCACGCCAGAGGTAGGTTCATCGAAGATGTAGATCGCTGCTTGCTCGGCTTGGGCTGAAGCTATGGCTAAGCGTTGCCGTTGCCCACCGGACAGAGACTGCGGATGCCGTTGGGCCATTCCTGCCAGATCGAGGCGATGGAGAATCTCATTGACATCGATGTGGTCCCGCTTCTTCTTTGCCAGTCCGAGCGTGACTTCTTCTTCGGTGGTGGCTGCGAATAATTGGCGGCCAACATCTTGCATCACCATGTACGCGGCACGTCTGCGGGCAGCCGCTCCGACTCGTTTGCTGTTCAAACGGAGACTACCGCCGCGTTTGGGAGAAGCAAGACCACAAATGATCCTGGCGAGGGTGGTTTTTCCAGCGCCGTTGGGCCCGATTAAGGCGGTGACTTCGCCGCTGGGGAAAAATGCGTGGTCAATGTTTAATACCTCATGTGCGCCATAAGAAAAACAGATGTTGCTTAGCTCGAGTCCGCTCCGCTGGGGATCGGCGTTTTCGAGCGTGGGTGGTACCGGCACGCTCGCGGGCAGGGGAACATGGTGTAAGCTGCGTAGCCCCAATTGTTTGCGTTCGGGTTCGTCTAAGGCATAAAACTCCTGAGCGCGGAAACTCCGCGTTATTTTTCCCTGAGTCAAGTAAATAACTTGGTCAGCGATATCTTTTAAGAAAAAGAGACGGTGATCAGCGATAATGATCGTTGTGCCTAATTCCTTCAAGCGGTGTAGCACGCGTGCAAGAATATCGATGCTTTCCATAGAGAGATTGGACGTGGGTTCATCGAGAAGCACGAGACTGCCCGGGGACACAAGCGCGCATGCGCATGCCATGGTTTGTAACTGCCCACCGGATAATTCTTTGAATCGCCGGCCCCGAAGATCGTTAATGCCTAGTAGCTCGACCGCTGATTGAATCCTCGACTCAATTTCTTTGGGATCTACACCAAGGTTTTCTAGCCCGAAGGCCAATTCTGCATTGACGCTTTCAGTGAAAAATTGTGTCCTTGGATTCTGGAATACTGAGGCGCTGAACTCGATGGCTCGGGACAGCGGTTCTTCCGCAGGGGTAAAAGCCTGGTCATCCTTTATAATAGTGATGGTGCCTAGTAGCTCTCCTGGATTGAAATGGGGGATGAGTCCGTTGATCAACTTGAGTACCGTGGACTTTCCCGATCCGGAATCACCGGTAATCAGTAGACACTGTCCTGGAGAGACAGAAAAAGACACATCAGATACACCTTGAATGCCTGGCCGAGCTCCCAATGGATATGTAAAAGAAACGTTGTGGGCGTCTACACTGGTTGCGATACTGCGTTCGTTCATAAGTGGACCTCCGTGGGAAGCCAGACAGAGGCAACAACGAGGCCCAACCCAGCTAGTGCAGTTGCATCGACAAGCTTGAAGGAAAGATCGGCGGTGGTGGTTGGGCGTGCGGGTCCTCCCAATCCCCGGACAAGAGCAGAGGCAGCGAGCTCATCACCAGCGCGGACGACGGCACCTAATAAGGGGATGATCAACATCGCGGACGATTGTGTGGGCTGTGTGATCCAGCTTTTTACTCCAGGCTGGAGACCCCGAAGGACCATGGCATCGCGGATGGCTTTGGCTTCTGCCACGATGATCGGCAAAACGCGCAGGAATACCGCCGGTGGAATGGTGGCCCAGCCTGGTAAACGCAGGTCCCGCAGTGCTGAGGTCAACGTGGATGGTGTGAGAGTGAGCAAGCCGAATGTGCCGATGGACATGCTGATGACAAAACGGCTTAGCCACGAAAAAATTGCCGCTGAAAAAGCGAAAAATGTGGAGCCAGGAAGCTGTAATAGGCCCCAGTACCCTAGATAGGATAATGCAAAAGCGAACAGGCAAATAAGACCATAGTGTGGTTTTACTGTAGCTAGTGCGATGGAGCTGAAAGCGATAGAAATCAGCAGTGTCGGTAGGTGGCCGTGGCTGAGAGCTACCGCATTGATTACTAGAACAGAAAGCAGCACGGTCCGTGGATCGATCGAAGATCGATGAAGCACGCCCTGTTTTTGCAGGCTCACAGGAGACCAGCGCTTTCAAAGTGTTTGCGGCTGACGCGAACTCCGACCTTTCCTCCGATAAAGCCGACGATGAGCGCACAAATGGCCAGTACTCCAATGGTCCATGGCTGGAAGATATCCGACATGGCATCGGCATATTCTTGACCCATTTGGTCTGCGATATCGACGTAGTAGGAGTCCGTATCCAGAATTAGCGGGATAAAAGGCATAGAAATCCAGACACAGAAGACGCTGTAGGAAATAGGGAAGGATTTGGCAATACTGAGGTGGCTTTTTGTAATAATCAAATCCGCGATAAACCCTAGAATTATGCTTCCCAGCAGGGTCCAGAAGTAGTGTCCGGTGAGCATGAATGCTAGTCCGTTAATACCACCGACGAGGGTGAAAGCACCCATTTTGGGCGTGCGGGCGGCATAAAGCGCTAGCACGATTCCGTTTGCGATTGCCGCGATGAACCATCCAATAAACATGAATTGTGGTCCTGCGAATCCAATCATTCCGCTTACAAAGGTGATTACAAAGTAAAGTGCAGCAAAGATGCCAGCGTTGATGAGATCTCTGGTGTTTAAACGTGCCGTCGACCCACTGGATGAGCTTGCACTCCGTGCGGGCGTAGAGGACTGTTGGGTCATAGTAAACCTCGATTTATGAACAGCAGGAAAGGTAAGGCTTGCCTAAGTTAGGTAATACTGTTTATAAAGCATTTCAAGTTTTGATCTGAAGATTCACCCTTAATGGGGGTGAATGCAGATAAGTAGACATCAAACCAGACCACGACTACCGACTAAGTACCGACAAAATCGGCACCAACGGCAAGACAACCCTGCGATGGGGAGGCAAACTACGCCGCCTCTACATCGGACGCAGATGGGGCGGGGAACCAATCACGGACCTGACCCCTGTTTGGTAGACACCTGAT
>NZ_KV805050.1:0-67902 GCF_001811515.1 Corynebacterium sp. HMSC076G08
CCACACCGCTACCATTTCAGTCTTCTGAACACACGCATGCGATTTCACTGATAGAGTTACGCCTTGTGTTCCCTGGTATTCTCGCTTCCTTGCTCTCCATCATCGTGACAGTGACGTCCTCCCTGTTTGGCGCCCCCACTTCTGCGAACGTCCCCGGGGTTCTACAGGCAACGAGCACGGTTGCAGCCAGCGATGATCGCGTCGCGGCGCTGTGGCGAAACGGCAAACGCGAGTGCTCCGCGGGGTACATCGGCAATGATTGGTGGCTTACTGCTTCACACTGCTTGGGCCGCGACCTGCGTCTCACGCAGGCGGATGGTGACAGTGCCAAGGTGCTCGCCTCCACCCCGGTAGCAGAGAAGTCGGACGTCGCCCTGCTGAAAGCGGAACCCATGGACGCGGAGGCCTTCGAGTTGCCCTCGCGGCCACTGCGCGTCAATGACTCGCTCTTCCTCGTGGGCTACGGGGGGATGCACAATTTTGCCTCCGAGGCCGTGGTCCGCGTCGAAGAGACTGGGGTCGCTGGGGAGATCCAAGGCTATGATTTCGATAATCTCATCCAATCGCGCTCCATGTTTGCTTCGCGCACGTGCAACGGAGATTCCGGCGCGCCGCTCTACCAGGACACCATGATCTTCGCGGTGCACACCGGCGGTGAAGAAAACGAGGAGTGCACCGATGGCACGCGCCGCCACATGTGGCACAGCGAAATCTATCCGAATCTGCAGTCTCTGCGGGCGCTGATGGATAGCTACGATGACTTCGACTCGCCCGCAGCATTCGAGGAAGCAAAGAAACACGCCCAGACCCAAAAGAAAGAATCCAAGCGCTCCAGCAGCTTGAGCAGCCTTTCCTCCTGGTAGGTCGTTAGGCATACAGGAACCGTACAGCAGACGCTCAGGGATCGGCGCTAAGCTGTCTCCTTATGAAAAACGGCTTCCTGCAGCGTGCCTTCCTCGCTATTCTCCTCGCCACTGCGGCCCCCGTTCCGGCCCATGCTCAAACCATGGAGACCTCCGCTGCGGAGGGTCTCGGCATCAACGATCCCGACTGCCAGCCCACGGGTCCTGTCACCGAGCCGGTCGTTTTGCTGCACGGAACCTCGGCTAACTCGGCCGAGTGGAACGACCTCATCCCAAAGCTCAAGGACCTGGGCATGTGCGTGTGGGCCTTCGATTATGGCGCCGAGGACGTGGCCTACCAGAACGCTTATGACTACCTGAAGGGGATTGCGGATCTAGAGTCCTCTGGGCGCGAAATAGCCAGGCAGATAGAGCACATCCGGGAGGTCACCGGAGCAAACAAAGTAAACCTCGTGGGCTTCTCCCAGGGCGGCCTGCACACCAAGACTTTCACCCAGCTCTACGGTTCGCCCGAAGAAGTGAACCGCGTGGTCACCATTGGCGCAAATTTTCACGGGACGACGTGGGGCGGCAGGGCAACGTCGCTAAGCACGGCAGCCAAAATCGCCCCCAGCGTGGTCAAATTCGTGGGTACCAGCGCCGGCATTCAACAGTTGGAGGGCTCGGAGTTCATGGAGAATCTCAACCAGTTGCCGGACACCGCGCCCGGCGTCACCTATACCTCCATCTACTCGCCGGCGGATAGCACTGTGACGCCGAATCAGACCTCTGAGTTGAGCGCTGTTCCGGGCGCGGATGTGGCCAACGTGGAATCTTCCCCCGTCGAGCACGGGCAGCTGCCCCATGATCCGCGCGTGCACGAGCAGATTCTGTGGGGGCTCATGCGCTAGGCCGGGGTCGGCGCGGACTTGCGGGCGCGTGCAGCAATGGCGAAGGTGGCTGTCAAGCAGATAGCGAGGGCCACGAAGGGCAACGCATTCGACAGCCAGTAGGCGGTGGTGAAGGGGAGGGAATAGGCGGCGACGACGCGGATGATGGCTTCGAGCAGGAATACGACGCCCCACACGATGGTGATGTAGCGCTGGGAGGCGCGGAAGGTCGGGTATTTCCACAATCCGTTCCAGTAGGCGACGCCTTCCTTTGTGCCGTCGGTGCCAAAGCGCTGGCCAAAGTAGAAGGCAAGGGGCTTTCCAAGGGCCAAGCTGCCGAGGAAGAGCAAGCCAATAATGCCGGTAACAACGCTGCCCTTAACCAGCAGGAGGCGCTCATCGGTGCCATCGACCAGCGTGGCCAACGCTGCAGCAACGTTGAAGGCAAGGATCAACGCAGAAATCCCAGAAAAAGACTTCTGGCGCACATGCTGGATGATGCCGCCGATAAGGGGGCCGATGCTAGCGGCCAGGTAGGCATAGACGTGGTTGTTGGTTGCGGAATCGACGATCTGGAAGAGCAGGATGGCCAGGCCGACGTCGAAGACGCCGAGGATGAGGAAGTTGAGCAGGCGTGGATTGAGACTCATGCCACATAGTGTGCCACAAAACATACGAATCGGTTTGTTTCTGACACATAAAAACCCTAGGGTTGGGGCATGGCTGACGTTGGACCAGGAACTTTTGGATACCTCTGTGGGTTGGCCCGCCGCGAGGAGCTCCCCGGGCCCGTGCTGACACCGATCCTCACTGGGCTGGGTCTGTCGCCGGCCGGCGCGCGCACGTACTTATCACGCATGGTGCGCGCGGGCGACCTATCCTCGCGCCGAGTGGGGCGTTGTTCCGTGTATTCCATGGTGGGTGACTACCTTGCGGAGTTTCGTCACCTAGGTTCGCCGCGCGACTTCCAGTGGGAAGGGGCGTTTCACACGGTGATCTTCGATATCGGCGAGGATCGCCGCGCGGAAAGAGATGCCCTCCTGCGCGCCGCCCATGCCAGCGGTTTCCGGCAGTTGCGGCCTGGAGTCCTGGTGGGCGCCCACGCGCCGGGGGAGTGGGCGCAGAAAACCTTTATCGGCACCTGGTCCGTGGATGAGGACACTGCCCGCGACGTTATCGCCACCGCGTGGGACCTCGAGGACAGTGCTGCCCGTATTAGCGCGCTGGGCGACGTTCCCCCTTTGCCCACCGATGACGTTGGCATCGTCGTCGAAACCACGCGCCGCCACGCCGCCGCCTTCGCGGCGCTGCGCCGTACCCCGCCTTTCCCCGCACAGCTTCTCCCCGCCGATTTCCCTGCGGAATTGCTGGAGAACCGCTTGCGCATGGACATCACGCCGGCCTACCGGGCGATGGCGCGGCTGTTAGAGTCGTGGCCATGATCCACGGAGCGATTGACGCGGAGGGCCGGTGCCGCCACTGGCACACGCTTGTCGACGTCGTTGCGAACAAGTGCCCCGCGTGCGGGCATGCCTTCAATACCGGCTGTGCGCTGCACGCGGGGACGTATTTCCGCTAGCCTTCTACGGCAAAAGCTGGGCCAGCGGGGTGCCCTCGACGAGGGTCTTGAGGAAGGCCACGATGTCCGGAACGTTAATGGTGAAACCGCCGATGGTCAGCGGGAAGGTCGGAAAAGCGTTGTTGGCCGGGGCCTTATTGCCGTTATTGGCTGGGGTACCACCGTTGTTGGTAGGCGCGGTGTTGTTAGCTGGTGCAGTGTTGTTGGCTGGGGCACCACCATTGTTAGCAGCGTTGCCACCGCCGCCATTCAGGCCGCAGCGCGCGATGGCCTCGTCGGCGCGGGCGACTGCGTCGCGGATCTCGCCGCCGCGCGGGTGGAAGTTAGCGGCAGCGAGCGCCTGGGACTTCTTGCTGTTGTAGTCGGACGGGTTGGTGTAGTACTTGGTGGCCTGCTCGCAGGAGATTTGGCCGGCCGGGACCTTAGCCAGGTAGTCATCCACCATGTCGGCGGAGGCGGTAGGGGCGGACAGGCCGATGGCGGCAGCAACGGAGCACAGGACAAGCTTTTTTCTCATGCGCCACATTGTGCCACAGCTTTTACACGTTTGCGTTAGCGGCTCAGGAAACGATCGACCAGCGAAGAATACGCCTTCACGGTCAAATCCAAGTCCTCCAAGTACAGGTGTTCGTCGTGGCTGTGCAGCTGCGAGTTCGCGCTGGCCATGTCTCGATCCTCGGCGTGCAGTGCAAAACCGTAGGCGTTGCCGCCGCGGCGACGAGCCACGCGCAGGTCGGAACCACCCGTCGCCAGTACCGGCAACACCTTCTTTTCTGGGAAGAACTCGTGGGCGGTCTCTTCAATACAGCGCCACAGCTCAGTATCGGTGGAGGACTGTGTGGCGTCCTCAGTAATAAGGTGCTCGATTTCTACCTCCTCGGCCATATCTCCGAGCGCTTCACGTAGGAAATCATCAAGCTCCTCCTGGGTCTGGCCAGGGAAGGGACGGATGTCCATCTCCAGGTAGGCGTGGGAGGGCAGCACGTTGATGGCACCACCCGCGCGCAGGACGGTTTGGGCAATCGTCGTGTGCGAAAAGGCGTGGGCGTAGGCAGACAAATTACCGAATTTCTCATAATCTGCGGCGGTAGCGGAGCCGTCGAGAAGCGCTGCCTCCGTTGCGGGATCGAAGCGGAAGGTCTTGACGAATCCCTGCCACACCTCATCCGTCGCCACGGGCGGCTCCGCGGCCGCGATGCGGCGAGCGACCTCACCAATCTTGACGATGGCAAAGTCCTTGCCGAAGGGCGTCGAGCCATGGCCGGCATCGCCGTGCACGTGCAGGCGGCGCTGGCCTGCGCCCTTTTCGCCGACGTTGAAGCCGAGCGCGCCGGGCAGGTGGCTGCCGCCGGTCTCCGAGAGGCAGTTGCGCACCGAGTAGGCCTCCGGGTGGTGCTTGTCCATCCAGATGGAGCCCAAACCGCCGCGGGCCTCCTCGTCCGCCATACCTACGAACGCCAGGGTGCCGCCGGGATTGCCGCGCTTGGCGACGTCCCTGACCACCGCCGCCATCGTCGCCGTAATAAAGAGCATGTCCACCGCGCCGCGGCCGTAGAGCTTGCCATCTTCGATGACGGCGTCGAAGGGCGGCTTGGTCCACTTGGGCTCGTCGACGGGCACGACATCCGTGTGGCCCATGAGCGTCAGCGGCTCCTTGTCCGGGTCACCCGGAACGGTCACCACGATGGTCACGCGGCCTGGGTGCGATTCATAGCGTTGAATCTCCACCGGGGTACCGTTGAAGAACTTCTCCAGAGTATCCGCGTTGCGGACCTCGTTGCCGGAGTCAGGCGTGAGGTCATTCACGCAGGCATTGCGAATAAGCTCCTGGAGTAGCGCGAGGGTGTCGTCATAGAGCGTGGAATCCATGGCCTAGAGGTTAGTCCGGACCGAACAAAACACGCGGATTTACCACAACTTGAACGGTGTTCAAGTAAGGTTTCCCGCATGAGCATCGTAGATATCGCACGCGAGAAGGCCCTGGAGCAGGGCATCGGCCTGAACGAAGAAGAACTGCTGCAGGTCCTTCAGATCCCGGATGAGCAGCTGGAAGAGATTGCGGACATCGCGCATCAAACCCGCCTCAAGTGGTGCGGTCCGGACGTCTCCGTGGAAGGCATCATCTCCATTAAGACCGGCGGCTGTCCGGAGGACTGCCACTTCTGCTCGCAGTCGGGCCTTTTCGAGTCCCCCGTGCGTGCCGCGCGCCTCAACATCCCGGAGCTGGTGGAGGCCGCCAAGAAGACCGCCAAGACGGGTGCGACGGAGTTCTGCATTGTGGCGGCCGTTAAGGCCCCAGACGAGAACCTCCTGTCCCAGGTTGCCGAGGCCATCCCGGCCATCCTCGATGAAGTTGATATCGAAATCTCCCTGTCCCTGGGCACCCTCACCCGCGAGCAGGCCCAGCGCCTCAAGGACATGGGCGCCCAGCGCTACAACCACAACCTGGAGACCTCCAAGTCCTTCTTCCCCAACGTCGTCACGACCCACACCTGGGAGGAGCGCAAAGAGACCCTCGAGAACGTCCGTGCTGTCGGCATGGAGATCTGCTCCGGCGGCATCATTGGCATGGGTGAATCCCTCGAGGATCGCGCCGAGTTCGCCTACCAGCTGGCCCAGATCGAGCCCTGCGAGGTGCCGATGAACTTCCTCGACCCGCGCCCGGGCACACCATTCGCGAACTACCCGTTGGTCCCGCTCGGTGAGGCACTGCGCGCCGTGGCCGCCTTCCGCCTGGCTATGCCGTCGGTGACTCTCCGTTTTGCGGGCGGCCGCGAGCTCTCCCTGGGTGATGACGGCACCGAAAAGGGCCTCCTCGGCGGCATCAACGCCATCATCGCCGGCAACTACCTGACCACGCTGGGCAAGCAGATCGAGAAGGACGTCGACATGCTCGGCCGCATCGACCTGCCCATCAAGGCGCTCTGATGAACAGCTCGACGGAGCTGGCCGCCGCCGTCCTTGCTGGCGATGAGCCGCTGTTCCACCCCAACACGGGGAAACCACTGAGCGAGGAATTCACCTTGCACCCGGCGGCCGCGGCGGGCCTGGACGTCCCGCGCTATTGCCAGCTGTGTGGGCGCCGCATGGTGGTGCAGGTGCGCCCGGATGGCTGGAACGCGCGCTGTTCGCGCCATGGCGAGCTCGATTCAGATCATCTCTACGAGGAGGCTCTCCCGTAAGCTGGGGCACCATGGATCCCGCCGTTGCCCACGCTCACCAGTCCGCGTTGCGCTCCATCTCCCGGGTCGTCGCCGAGATCGCTGAGCCGACTCCCCCACAACAAGCACTGGACGCCGTCACCGATCAACTGCGCCGCGGCAACGTCATGGTCCTCACCGGGGCGGGAGTCTCTACAGAATCAGGCGTGCCCGACTACCGCGGACCGCACGGTTCCCTCAGCCGGCACCGCCCCATGACCTACCAGGAGTTCCTGCACGATCCGCAGGCCTCGCACCGCTATTGGGCGCGTGCTTTCGTCGGCTGGCGGGTCATGCAAGCTGCACACCCTAACCGCACGCACTACGCCTTGGTCGAGCTCGAGCGCGCCGGGCTCCTTACGGGTGTCGTCACACAGAATGTAGACGGCCTGCACGAGGAAGCCGGGCAGCGCAACCTCATTGCCCTGCACGGGGACATGCAGCACGTGGTGTGCTTGAGCTGCGGATACGAAGAAACACGCGCGGACTACGACGCCCGCGCCGCCACAGCCAACCCGACATACCTCCAACGCTGGGCAGTCAACAAAGAGGACGTTAACCCTGACGGCGACGTTGCCCTCAGCCAAGAAGCGGTCGAAGAATTTGTCATGCCCGGCTGCGTGCGGTGCGGCTCACAGCGCCTCAAACCAGACGTGGTCTATTTCGGCGAGCCCGTTCCGACTTTTAAAAAGGACGCCGCCTACGCGATGGTCAACGAGTCTGACTCCCTGCTGGTAGCCGGCTCGTCGCTGGCGGTGATGAGCGGCTTCCGCTTCGTTCTGGAGGCGAAGAAACAGGGCAAGCGCGTGGCCACCATCAATGGAGGGCCAGGACGCGCGGATGACCGTGTGGACACGCTGTGGCGGACCCAGGTGGGCCCAGCTTTCGACGCGGTTCTCGACGAGCTGGAGCTCTAGAGCCGCTCCAGTTCCTCGAGGACAAACTGGCATACCCGCCTATCCATGGGCATATCCTCGTGGCGAATAATCGCAAGGCGCTCGATGTCTTGGATATAGACGTTGTGGACATTCGGGCCATTGAGGAAACAGGTGTTTGGTGGAACCACGATGGCGTCGGCGCGCGTGGCGATGCACGTATAGCTCACCCCGGGTTCGACCTCGCTGCCGCGGTTCGTGGCCTCAACAATCTCGCTGCCGGTGACCTGCTGCATGCCGGCGGGGCCAAACCAGCCGTCGATAAGCGAGCGCGCCACCTCCTCCTGCCTCTCGCTGCGAAAGAGGGGGCTGGCGATTCCACCCTGGGTCGTGCCGTGATTGGGAGAGCTGATACACACCACGTGCCGTACAAACTCCGCGCTATCGTGCATGCGCATCCAGTACCGAGCCAATAATCCACCCTGGGAGTGGCCCACGAGAATCACCTGCTCCGCGCCGGTGACGGTGCGGACGGCGTTGATGTAGGCGTCGAGCTGCCGAGCGGATTCCTGCAGGGGGCCAGTGGCGCGGGTCCCGTAGTCAGGGGCGAAGGTGGCCCAGCCAGCGGCGCGGAGCATGTCTGCGAGAACCTGCCATATCCCCTTGCTGTCGCAGGTTCCGTGGATCAAGACAACCGGCCAGGGGCGTTCGGCGGTAGGGCGCGCGGACCAGTCGTCTTCGTAGACGCCGCGTGGGCGTCTGCGGGCACCGAGGGGGAGTGGGGTCATGAAATTTCAGTTTACTCTTGACCCCTATCCAACTTTCGTACTAAGCTAAGGCTTGCCTAATACGGAACGGCGGTGAGCTCCACACCGTACGCGTTACCGGATTAGTCATGGGGATAGGGCCCGCCGCTTCACCGCGGCGGGCTTCTTTCATGGATACACTCGCGGGCATGACCGACCTGCAGCATGTCCACTCCGTCAACGAAGCGGTTGCTCGTCTCTGCGAGCTCTATGACAGTTCCTGTGCGCTGGCACGTGAAGCATTGGCCTCAGGGGACCACGATGCCTACCGCCACGTGGTGTACCCAAAGATCACCGTGCATGTACGCCAGTGGACGCCCATCGACCGCTCCGAGCCCTTCGGTTACGTGGACCAAGAGGGCCGCTACTCGGCGGTGATATCCAAACCATGGCTGATTCGTGATTACCTGACAGAGCAGCTCACGCGGCTCACCAACAACTACCTGTGCGATCTCTACGTCGGTCAATCGGATGAGCGCATCCCGCCGGAGTATATTCGGGGGATTACACAGATTCCCCAGGACCGTGGCGACATCCCCCGGCCCACCCTCGATGCGGTGCATGACGGAATCGTGGACGGCGCTTGGAAGGCTTTCCACGGCAAGGAAAAACCACTGTTCCACTTTGGCCCGCAGCGCTTCGACATTGCCTGCGCCCGCATCGAGCACTACACCGGCATCGAGGTGGACACCGTGCAGAAGTACATCCTGTTCACCAACTACGCCATGCACACCACCGAGTTCGTCAAGTTCGGCCTGCGCGAACTCTCACGTGAGGACTCGCGCTACACCGCGCTCGTGCTGCCCACGGGGGAGACCATCCACCCCAATGACGCGGTGCTTCTCGACGTCGACGAGCTCACCCTCACCTCCCGCTACCAGATGCCACGTTTTGATCTCATCACCGCCGGCGGCGATGGCATCACGATGATCAACATCGGTGTCGGCCCCTCCAATGCCAAAACCATCACGGACTGCTTGGCAGTCCTGCGCCCGGAGGCCTGGATCATGATCGGCCACTGCGCAGGGCTTGATGGCCGCATGCGCATCGGTGACCTCATCCTGGGCAATGCTTATCAGCGCGAAGACCACATCCTCGACGGCACCGTCACCACCAGCAACCCGATTCCCGCCATCCCGGAGATCCAGCGCATGCTGGAGGCCGCCGTCGACGAGGTCTATGGAAAAGACAATTCGCTCATGCGCACCGGCACGGTGCTCTCCACCGATGATCGCAACTGGGAATGGCGCACCTCCCGTGATCTGTGGGAGTGGCTGCGCCACTCCACCGCGGTGGCAGTAGATATGGAATCCTGCACCCTCGCCGCCAACGGCTACCGCTACCGCATCCCTTATGGCACGCTGCTGTCGGTCTCCGATCTCCCTCTGCATGCCGTGCCCAAGCTTCCCGCCCAAGCGCAGGCCTTTTATTCCAATTCGAAGGAGGCACACGTGATGTGCGCGGTGCGCGCGGTGGAGGCTTTGGCGGAAAATCCGGAGCGGCTGCGCACCCGCAAATTGCGCCGAACGGTAGGAGAGGTACCGTTTCGCTGAGGTTGATGATTAGACTGAGGGAAATGCACAATCTGGCGAAGGAGACCTAGACGATGAGCACCCCGGAGTGGTGGAACCCGGAACGCGAGAACCTGACGTGGGAGGTCTTCGGTGAGGCCAGTCGCTCCCTGTCCCAAGAAATCGTGGATTCGGGTTGGTTCCCCGACCTTATCGTGGGCGTGGCCCGCGGTGGATTGATCCCAGCCGGCGCTATTGGCTACGCCATCGGGGTCAAGGAGATGGGTGCTATCAACGTGGAGTTCTACACCGATATCGGTGAGACCCTCCCGGAGCCGATTCTCCTTAACCCGCAGCTGGACACTGATTCGCTCAAGGGCAAGAAGGTCCTCGTCGTTGATGACGTGGCGGATTCCGGCAAGACCCTCGACCTCGTGGTCAACCTGCTCGAGCAGACCGCGTCCGAGGTCAAGTCCGCGGTGATCTACACGAAGCCGACCACCATCTTTGAGCCGGACTTCTCGTGGAAGAAGACCGATCAGTGGATCAACTTCGCATGGTCCGTCCTGCCAGTCATCACGCGCGATGGCTCTTTCCAGGAAGGACATTAATGCCAGAAGCCTCCGCCGGTTCTTTCCGCGCGGCCTTTAGCTCGCCCGCCCGCTTCCGCAAGGAGGTGTTTGGCGGGCTTGCTGTTGCGCTCGCCCTCATCCCGGAAGTTTTAAGTTTCTCCATCCTCGCCGGACTCGACCCCAAGGTGGGGCTCTTCGCCTCCGTCATCATGGCGATGTCCATCGCCATCACCGGCGGGCGCCCGGCCATGATCTCTGCTGCAGCTGGCTCTGTCGCCGTGGTGATCGCACCACTTGCCCACGAGCATGGCCTGCAGTACGTGCTGCTGACCATCTGGATGGCGGGAATTCTCCAAGTAGTGATGGCAGTGCTGGGCGTCGCCAAGCTCATGCGTTTCATCCCCCGCAGCGTCATGCTGGGGTTTGTCAACGCCCTGGGCATCCTCATGTTCACGGCGCAGCTGAGCCACCTGTGGCAGGTGCCGTGGCTGGTCTACCCCCTTGTCGCGCTAGGCCTCGTCATCATGGTGGTGTGGCCGCGGATTACCACGGTGATCCCCGCCCCGCTCGTCGCGATTATCGTGGTTAGCGCACTCACTGTGATTTTCGGCTGGCAGGTTCCCAACGTCGCGGACCAAGGCGAGCTGCCGACCTCCCTGCCCGGTTTTGTTATTCCGGACTTACCTTGGACGAAGGAGACTATTCTCCTCTGCCTTCCCTATGCATTGGGCGTTGCACTCGTCGGCCTTATGGAATCCCTGCTGACCGCCAAGCTTGTCGACGACCTCACGGATACCCACTCCGATAAGACGCGCGAATCCGTGGGCCAGGGCATCGGCAACATGCTCGCCGCGGCCATCGGCGGCATGGGCGTGTGCGCAATGATCGGCCAGACCATGATTAACGTCAAGGAATCCCAGGCGCGCACGCGCTTGTCGACGTTCCTCGCCGGCGTCTTCCTCCTCATCCTCATCCTCGTGTTGGGCGATACCGTAGGAAAAATCCCCATGGCCGCGCTCGTGGCGGTCATGTTCATGGTGTCTTTCCACACCGTGGATTGGCACTCGGTGCGCACGATTCACCGCATGCCGTTGAGCGAAACCCTCGTCATGCTCGTGACGGTGATTGGCACCCTGGTGACAAATAACCTGGCGGTCGGTGTGATCCTCGGCGTCCTGACCGCCTCGATAGCCTTTGCACGCCGCGTGGCGCACCTGGTGTCGGTGGAGCTGGAGGGCAACGTCTACACCGTGCGCGGCCAGCTCTTCTTCGCCTCTTCGAACGACTTGGTCTACGCCTTCGATTACACCCTGCCGGTGGACAAAATCATCGTGGATTTCTCGGAGGCCGATATTTGGGATGCCTCGACCGTCGCGGTACTCGAGTCCGTGGAGAACAAGTACGCAAGCCGTGGCATAGCGGTGGAATTCCGCGGCCTCGATGGCGTTAGCCTCGCGCGCTACCAGAGGATTTCCGGTTTGAGTTAGGTAAACCTATCAGAAAAAGTCTTATGACGTGCGAGTTTGCTTAAGATCGCCTTGCTAGCGTGCCCGAATTTTTTCTGTATTGTGGGTAACACCAAACAGACGAAAGGAATCACTTTCATGGACGAGAAGCTGCAAACCCTCCTCAATGAGCAGGTCAACAACGAGCACGGCGCGGCCCTGATTTACACCCAGCTGGCCTACGAGATGGACAACCTGTCCTTCCCAGGTATGCGCGATTGGTTCTTCAAGCAGGCAGAGGAAGAGCGCGAGCACGCACAGAAGTTCGCCGAGCACCTGCTGGACCGCGGCTACCGCGTCGAGCTGGAGGATATCCAGGTCGGCTCCGTCAAGGCCGCCACCCCGCTCGATGCCTTCGAGGCCTCCCTCGCGCATGAGCAGAAGGTCTCGGAGCAGATCCGGGAGATCGCCCGCACCGCGGATGCCGCCGGGGATCTCGATTCCCGCGCCCTCATCAACTGGTTCCTCGAGGAGCAGGTTGAGGAGGAGTCCACCGTGTCCGAGATCATTGACCAGCTCAAGCTGGTGGGCAATGACGGCTCGGGCCTGCTGCGCATCGATGGTTCGCTGGCGCAACGGTAACGAAGCCATATAGTTTGCATGAATTCTCCCACAGCCCCCTGCGGTTGGTGGGAGAATTTCTTTTATGACTACAACGCGCCTGATGCTCATTTGCGGTGCCCTGGCCGGCCTTGTGATCGCATTGGTCGGTGGCACGTGGCTGGCGGCAACGAACATGGTGCTGGGAACCTTCTTCTTTGCTCTTGCCGTCATGCTTGGTCCGTTTGCAGGACTTGCCCTCTTGTTGGGCGCGGCTGCGGCATCGACGGCGCTGAGCCGCTCCTTGTTTAGCGTGGGCGGCTTGTTCCTCGTGGGAGCGATCTCGACGTTGTGGGCCCACGGCACGCTGTCGCTTCCGCTTTTCGTGGCGGGCACCCTGACCGGCGCTATTGCGGTCTGGCTACACTGGGCGCATGGCCACTTTGCTCTTCGACCTCTACGGCGTGCTCATGCGGCCCGCTGGGAACGCTGAGCTGGAGGATTATCTCCGTCCCGAAAACGTAGAACACTTTTGGTCCATCTATGAGGAGTTTCGCCCAGCTTATAATTCTGGGCATCTGAGTGATTCGCAATATTGGGGGCGCATCCGCGCGCTGACTGAACTGGACTCCTTTGACGTCAGCCACGCGACCGAACTGGACACTGAGCGCCTGCTGGTTGCCGACTCACAGGTAGTTCGTGCGGTGCTAAACCTCATCGGTCAAGGCCACAGCGTCGGCATCCTAGCGAATGTGCCGGCGGTACTGGGAACCCGGATCCGCCAGACGCAGACCTGGCTTCAGGAATGCGCCGCCGTGACGCTGAGCTGCGATATCGGGGTAGCTAAACCAGATCCGGAGGCCTACCTCGTGGCCGTCGATGCCCTGGGCGCGCAGGCCAAGGACACGCACTTCTTCGATGATCGGCCCGACTTCGTCACTGGCGCGCAGCGCCTCGGGCTCAAGGCCCACCTTTTTACGGGCATCAATTCGATCCCTTTTTAGGCAGCTTTCGCCTCGCGGCCGAGCTCCAGCGGTACGCGCAGCAGTGGATCGAGCGCCACAGCGCGGGTACAGGCGCGCACAATTTCGGTGTGCGAGGGGATCATGCGCAGCTCCACTGGGTGATCGGTGGCCTGGCGCACGGCGGAAGCAAAGAGCTTCGGGGCCGCCGGATCATCCGAAAAGGCACCGCCGGCCACAACGAGAGTATCGGGCGTGTGCTCCGTCAACAGCTCAGCGGCGGTGGTGCCGAGGGAGCGCGCGCGGTCGTCGAGAAGCGCTCGCGTCTGATCGTTAGCATTCGCCACCACGTCTGGGAATGAGTTTCCGCCGGTCTCATTCAGTATCGCCTGCGTGGCCAGGGCGTCAGCACCGTCGAGTTCGAGCTGCACAATTTCATCGCCGACTGTGAGCGCAGCACCGACGGAGTCATCCGCGTAGAGCACCATGACGGGCTTTTCCGCGCCCAGCTCCGCGGACTGCGTTTCGGATCCCAGGATGGCGGGGATGACGGAAGACACGACAACCGGAACGCCGAACTGGTACTCCAGACGGCTGGCGATGTCCATCTCGTCCCAGCCCAGGTTGTGGGCAGTGATGCGTCCGGCCTCGTTGACGCTGCCGGAGGTGGTCACGCCGACTGAAACCAAACGGAGATCCAGGCCGGTCATGAGGCGATTGACACCAGCGATGATGTGCTCGATGACATCGCTTGCACTCAAACGCGAAACCGGGGTAGCCACGTCTTCCTCGCGGAGGGTGCGCCCCTTGGTATCGAAGAAGGCGATGTGGGTAAAGGCGGTACCAACCGCAATGCCGGCGAGCATCCAGTTATTATCCGCTACCTCTAGGGGCACGGTGGGGCGTCCGCGCCCGCGGGACTGAGTCAAATCCGTGCGCTCGCGAATCAGCCCAGCGCCCAGCAGCGCGGCAGTGGCGCGGGTAATCGTGGGCTGGGATAGCCCCGTGGCTTCGACAAGTTCACTGCGGGTCACAACGGGATTGAGTCGAATGATGTGGAGGCACTTCGCCGCCGGGGTGCGGGGGCGAGTGAACACGGGACCAGATTTAATCATGGCGCAAGTATAAATTCACCAGACCGCATTGTCTAATAGAAATTGGGATTCAGTAGACATCATAGTCTAGAAGTGTGTCTGCGTTAGAGTGGTGTTCATGGATTCTGTTGCTGTGTACTGCGGCTCCGCCGTCGGAAACTCTGAAGCCTATGGCCAAGCCGCACACCTTTTGGGGGAGGAGCTCGCGCGGCGCAACCTCACCCTGGTCTATGGCGGCGGTGACGTGGGCCTGATGGGCATCGTCGCGGATTCCTGCTTGGCAGCCGGCGGCACCGTCATCGGAGTAATCCCGCGGCAGCTCGTCGATTACGAGATGTCACACCAGCGGGTAACCAAGCTCGAGGTCGTGGACACCATGGCGCAGCGCAAGACGCGTATGGAGGAACTCGCGGATGCCTTCGTGTGCCTGCCGGGCGGCGTGGGAACTCTAGAGGAGCTCACCGAGGTGCTTACCCTGCAACAATTAGGCAACCTTGATGGCCCGGTGGGCCTAGTAGACGTCAACGGTTTCTGGCAGCCGTTTATAAACATGTACTCCGCAATGGTGCAGGAGGGGTTCGTTCAAAAACGCTTCCTCGACGCGCTCGTGGTCAGCCCGTTTCCAGCTGAAGTCCTGGATCAATTTGCATCATGGACGAGCCCGGGAAGTAAGTGGAGCAACAATTAGCTAACAACCTGGTAAATAAGGCGGCGCTGGGTTGGCCCAACCCCCTGGATCTTCGTTAGACTTCGCCCTTATGAGTTTTGACCAGAACGCAGAGCGCCAGCCTTCGCTGCTGGACGCGTCGTGCGATAACTTCGTCCACGACCTCGCGCAGCTCACGCCCACCGATGCCACCGCGTGGGGAATTCCTGGCTTCGACGGAGAGTTGGAAGATTTCTCCCCGGAGTACTACTCCTCCGTGGCGGATCGCACTCGTGAGATGATGGCGGATCTCGATGCCCTCGATGACACCACCGACGAATCCGACGATGACGACGATTTTGACGAGGTGGACTACGTCACCGCCGCCGTCTTGCGCGACCGTCTCTGCCTGGATCTTGACCTGCACCATGCCGGTGAGGACATCCGCTGCCTTAACAACATTGCCTCCCCGGTGCAGACCATCCGCGACACCCTCATGCTCATGCCGAAGGACACCCCGGAACAGCTTGATGCGTTGCGTTCGCGCCTGTCGAAGGTGGCAACCTCGCTCAACGGCTACAAGGAGTCCCTCACCGAGGCGGCCTCGCGTGGCATGGTCGCGCCGCAGCGCCAGATCTCCGATGTCTTCGTGCAATGCGAGCGGCTTGCCGACGCCGGCTCCATGCTCGAGGACCTTGGCGTTGAGGGCCCAGAGGTGGACGCGGCTAAGGAAGCCTTCGGCGAGTTCGCCGATTGGCTCTCTAACGAGCTGCAGCCGCAGGCACCATCGCAAGACGCGGTGGGTCGCGAGCGCTACGAGCGCTTCTCCAGGCTCTTCGTCGGCGATGTCGTGGACCTCGATGAGGCCTATGAGTGGGGCATGGACCAGGTGCGCTCCATCAAGGCGGAACAAGAAAAGATCGCCCACGAGCTCTATGGCTCCGACGTCACCGTGCGCGCAGCTATGCGCAAACTCAACGAGGAGGAGCGTTACCAGCTGCACGGCACCGACGCGTTAGTGGAGTGGATGCAGTCCACCGCGGACCGCGTCATCAAGGACCTCGACGGCACCGCCTTCGACATCCCGGAGGCGGTTAAAGAAATCGAGTGCTGCATTGACCCGGCCGGCACCGGCGGTATCTTCTACACCTCGCCGTCTGATGACTTCTCCCGCCCCGGCCGCATGTGGTGGTCCGTACCGGCTGGCCAGGAGCTTTTCCACACCTGGCAGGAACTAACCACCGTCCACCACGAGGGCGCGCCGGGCCACCATCTGCAGATTGGTGCCGCGCTGACCCAGCCGGATCTCAACCTATGGCGCCGTGCGGTGACGTGGAACTCCGGCCACGGTGAGGGCTGGGCTCTGTACGCTGAGGCACTCATGGCGGAGCTGGGATACATGGATGATCCGGGCTTCCGCATGGGGCTTCTCGACGCCCAACGCTTCCGCGCCGCCCGCGTCGTGGTGGACATCGGACTCCACTTGGGCAAGGCGTTGCCGGAGTGCACCGCGTCCGGTGTCTGGGACAAGTCCCACGTCAAGACCTTCATGCGTGAGAACACCGCGATGGACGATGCCAACCTCTCCTTCGAGGTCACCCGTTACCTGGGCTGGCCGGGCCAGGCGCCGTCTTATGCCTTGGGCCAGCGCCTGTGGCAGCAGACCCGCGACGCCGCAGTCGAACAGGGGATGGACGTACGTGATTTCCACTCCCAGGCATTGGCTCTGGGCTCAGTGCCGATGTCGATCCTGCGCGAGACGATTCTGGACTAGCTGTCAGACTCTTGGATTTATCCACACCTGACTCTTGGATTTATCCACTAGTGACTCTGTAATTTATCCATGTTTCGGACTAGGGTACCTGGTATGTACCTGCCGCGAATTGTTGATGCAGAAGTAGAAAGAGGCCTTCGCGTTGCCGGAGCCCTCTTCCTGAAAGGCCCCCGCGCGAGCGGCAAAACGTCGACGGCGCGCCAGTTTGCTAAGTCTGTCATTCAGCTTGACCGTGACACTCCTGAAGCAAACGTTGCTCGCATGCAACCGGCACTAGGGCTTCAAGGGGCGCGGCCCCGGCTTATCGATGAATGGCAGGTTGTTCCTGCTATCTGGAACGAAGTGCGTCATGCGGTCGATGACTCGCGAGAAAAGGGACAGTTCCTCCTCACGGGTTCCTCGACACCCGATGACGATGCCACCCGCCATTCGGGGGCTGGGCGTATTCGCTCGATTCAGTTGCGTACGTTGAGCCTGGCAGAGCGTGGAGATTTGGCTGAGCGCGTATCACTAGGCGCGATTATTTCCGGCAATCAGGATCCCACGGCTGGGACGGACGCCACCGTGGCGGATTATGCCCGCTGGATCGTTGCCGGTGGCTTCCCAGAGTTTTTCGACCTTGATCCTCTAGATGCCCAAGAGGGGATGGAGTCTTACCTCACGGAGATGAGCGAGCACGACTACCCGGAACTTGGGGGTCCGCGCCGCGATCCGCGCCGTTTCCAGTCTTTTCTTCGCGCCTACGCGGGGCTAGTTGCTCAACCGGCCACCGCTGCAGCGATTCGTAAACGCATTGGCGAGCTCAGCAGTGCTACTCCTATGCCGGCAGCAGAAACCGTCAACGTTATTCATGATTTTGCTACACGTTTGTTCCTAGTTGAAGACCAGCCCGCGTGGTCACCAAAGACGAGATCTAAGACAACCATGGTTCAGATGCCGAAGCGTCAGCTCGCGGATCCTGGCTTGGCAGCTGCATTGTTGGCGGTTGGGCCAGACAAACTGCTTGGTGATCTAGAGACTTTGGGCATTCTCTTTGAGGCGCAACTGGTGCACGATCTGCGCGTTTATGCTCAAGCATTAAGGGCACGAGGCGTCTTCCATCTGCGGGATATGAAGGGCCGCGAAGAAATTGACGCGATAGTGGAACTCAGGGATGGCTCGTGGGTGGGATTTGAAGCGAAACTTTCGCACAACGAGGTCGATGCCGCGGCGGCACATTTGTTAAGAGTGGCAGAGAAGGTCTCCTTGCCACCGGCCGCTCTCATCGTGGTTATTCCCAGCGGACCAGCTTTCCAACGGTCAGATGGAGTGTGGGTGGTTCCACTAGCGGCGCTTGCGGAATAGCCGCAAAATCTGCGGCAGGTAGCCGGCGATGACCAGCACGATGATGAGCCGGATAATCTGCACGGCCACCACGGCTGGGCCCGCGCCTCCTTCCGCAGACAGCGCAAGCACCGTCTCCAGCGCGCCGGGTGAGGTGGCGAGGTAAGCCTCGAAGTAGGTTATGTCCAGCCATGCGGTCAGAGGCAGTGCGGTCAATGCGCACACGCCGATCACGACAACGATAAAGAGGATCGTCGCCGGTAGCTGCTTGGCGAAGGCCCGCAGTGCCGGTACCGAAAGCCCACCACCGCAGACCCAGCCGATGGACATAAACGCCATGATCTTGAACACGTAGAGCGGCTCCAGAGTGTGGCCGGCGGGAATAACCTGCGCGACCAGCACCGTCAAGATGAGTGGCCCCAAAACAGCAGCAGCTGGCAAACGCACCAGCTTGCCTAGCTTCTCACCAACCACGGCGATGGCGACCGTCAACCCCACGATCCACCACGTGACCTCGCCGTCAACGCTCATGTCGACACCGTGACCAGCGGGGGCATCCAACAACGACACCACCAAAGGCAGCGATACCGACACCGCCAGAAGGCGCAGGTATTGCGTCAGCGCCACGTAGCGGTAGTCCGCACCGAGTTCACTGGCTAGCGCCGGCATGAGCGAGGCCCCGCCCGGCAGCATGGATAAGATTCCGGTCTCCCAGGAAATATCTTTCGGCTGTGAGCGGTGTAGCAGCACGCCGCCGGCGACACCGATAAGCACAGTGATGAGTGACATCGTCACCGCGGCTGGCACAAAGCCAAGGAGCGTGGAGGCAGGAACTAAGGTCAGTGGTATGCCCGCCATCATTCCGATGAACCCGCGGGCGACAGAATAAAAGTGCTCATTAACGGCGAGTTCTTTGCCCGTCGTCAAGGCCATGGCTCCCGAGACCACGATGGCGCCGAGGATCCAGGCTGCGGGTACGTGAAGGTAGCTAAACAATGCCCCCAGTGCTGCAGACCCCGGGGCCACGATGACCCATCTCGTACGAACAGACATGGAATCGAGTTTAATGATGGACATGGATTTCGGATTAAGCGGTTGGGCGATTCTCACCATCGGCGCTGCCGTGGCCGGATGGATCGATGCCGTCATTGGTGGCGGCGGGCTCGTGCTCATTCCGCTCATCCTGGCGGTCGCGCCCCAGCTTGCGCCCGCCACAGCCCTGGCCACGAACAAGGTGGCGGCGGTCTCTGGAACGGCCTCTGCTGCCATCACACTCGTCAAGAAGGTCCGCCCGCCGAAGGGCGAGCTCATCCGTATGGGCCTTATCGCCCTCCTATGTTCCGGGCTCGGCGCTGCAGCAGCCGCACTCATGGATAAGGACGTCATGCGGCCGGTCATCATCGTGCTCATGGTGGCAGTCGGCATTTTCGTGGCCTTTCGCCCAGACTTCGGCAGCGGCGAAGGGGACGGTATCCGTGGCGGCTGGCGCACGTGGACCGGGTTAGCCGCCGTGGCGGCCATTGCCTTTTACGACGGTATTTTTGGGCCCGGCACCGGCATGTTCCTCATCATGGCCTTCACCGCCATCTTTTCCCAGAACTTCCTTACCTCCGCCGCGATGTCCAAGGTGGTCAACACATGTACCAACGTCGGCGCGCTCGTGGTCTTTATCGTGGGCGGGCACGTGGTATGGGGCCTAGCACTTGTTCTCGCAGCAGCAAATATCATCGGCGCGCAGCTGGGCGCGCGAACAGTGCTCGGCGGCGGTGCGAAGCTCATCCGCTATGCACTGCTCACTCTCGTCGTGGTGATGAGCGTGTACCTGGCCTGGCAGCAGTGGGGTTAAATCCGGTTCTTCGTCTTTGCGGTTGCTACCGCATTCCACGGATCCTCCGGCCACGGGTGCTTGGGATAGCGCCCGCGCATGTCGGCGCGCACCCCGGCATAGGGCCCAGACCAGAAGCTCGCTAGATCATCGGTGACGGCAAGTGGCCGGCCGGCGGGGGATAACAGATGAAATTGCACGCGATGGCCGCAGTATTCGGGAGACTCCGCCAACCCGAAACATTCCTGCAACTTGATGGAGACCACTGGGCGCTCGCCGGACCAATCGATCCTCGCAGCACGTCCGGACGGAACCGATAACCGTTCCGGCGCGAGCTCATCCAAGCGGCTAGCTTCGGGCCACGGCAGCAGGCGCTGCAGCGCCGGATACATGTCTGGGCGCTTACCGGAAGCCAGTTCATACAGCTCCGGCTCCAGCCAGCTCAGATCATCACCGTCCACGTCCGGCCATGGCTCACCGTATGCAGCGTGTAAGTGCCGCATACGTTCCCGCAGGTTCTGGGCCTTCTCGCTGAAGTGAAACAGGTTTAAACCCTGTCCGGAGTTGCGTAGTGCCTCCACCGCCTCATCACCGGAGACCTTCACTGGGGTTTCCGACAATACGATGGCGCCTGCCGCACGCACACGGATTCCCCGCACTTTGGAGCCGTCGAGAAAAGCCCGCGTCTCTTCGGTCACGCCGATGATCTCGAGCGCGTCTTTTTCCGCAATCGGCACTGCTTCACGAATGATGGCGTTTCCAGATTGCGCCAACGACACCTCAGCCACCGCCAACCACTCGTGACCATCCTCGAGAAACCGCGCGCGGGTGCCACTCGCCAACAAATACTCCTTGTCACCTACGCGCTTAGCCACGAACTCCGGGAAGGCAGTAGCGACCACCACGCCTGGGTCCACCGGACCTTTGTTGGGCACCAGGCGGGCAAGCCGCTTCGGATCCGAATCATCCAGGCGGGCAATCGTCTGCGCCGCCCCCGCACCGTACTTCAACAGTGCCGCGCCCCACCGTGGGTGCGTCGGCAGCAGCGCCAGTTCTTCGCCAGCGTTGAGCAGATCTAGGGTGCGGTGGGCGTCGGCAAGCGCGGGCCCCGGTGGGGGATCCAGCAACGGGAAGTCCGGTCCCGCGCCCCAACAGTCCATGAACAACGCCGCCTGCGTGAGGTCCGCAGAGAGGATCTCCGGGGTGACGTGCGGGGAAAAGTGCTGGTAGTCCTCCTGCGAATAGCAGCGGACGACGGTACCCGGCGCCTCACGCCCGGCACGTCCGGCGCGTTGGTCGGCGCTGCTTTTCGACGTCGATACTGTCACCAACCCACTCATCCCGCGCTGCACATCCCGCTTGGGGACGCGGGACAACCCAGCATCGACGACGGTGCGCACACCCGGCACGGTCAGCGAAGATTCGGCGATGGACGTGGCGACGACGATGCGCTGTTCTCGCGTATACAGCGCAGCGTCCTGCTCCTGCGTGGTTTGGCGGCCATGGAGCGGAAAAACGTTGTGGCCGCTCAAGGCATCACACACCAGGTTGACCTCGCGAACTCCCGGCACAAAGACCAGCGTGGACTCGTGCTGCCGCGCGGCAACCCTCGCCACGCCTTTCCAAAAGTCTCGATCTCCCGCAGCGCGCCCCGGAATCGGTTCATAGGAGATGTTGAGCGGATATGTAACGGCCTCAGTGGAATGGATCGGCGCCCCTCCCATGAGCTGGGAGAAGCGGGAGGCGTCGACAGTCGCGGACATGGCAATGACCCGAAAATCATCGCGGAGCTGTGCCAACTCCAAGCACATGCCGAGTACGAGGTCAGTATCGAGCTGGCGTTCATGCACCTCGTCGATGGCTACGGCGGAAATTCCTTCAAGTTCCGGATCCCGCAGCAGGCGGCGCAACAAAACACCTGGGGTAACAAACTCGACGTCTGCGCCTTTGCGGGAATCACCGCGCACCGCATAGCCGATGCGCTGGCCTGACAACTCTTGAAGGCGGTTTGCCGCAGCACGCACAGCTACGCGGCGCGGCGCGGTGACGAGAACCTTGCCCTCTACTTGGTTAGCCAGCGCCGGCGGAACGAGCGTGGTCTTACCCGTGCCGGGCGGAGCCTGGACTACGACGTGACCGGCGGAAGGCAGAGAATCGATGGTCTCCAGGACGGGTAGCCCCTTGCCGATCGCCTTGAGATCAAACATCGAGATCCTGGCGCTCCCACCTATCTTCGTTGTCCTCCAGCGTGCGCACCACACGACCGGGTTGACCCAGCACCAGTGACCTATCCGGGATATCTGTGGTGACCAGTGTGTTCGCTCCAACGACACAATCCTCGCCGATGTTCACGCCCGGCAGCACCGTGACGTTGGCGCCGAACCACGTGTTGCGCCCGACGCTAATGGGCTTCGCAATCTCCCAGCCCTCCGCCCGCATCTCATGATCGTTGACGGGGTGGCCCACCGTGATGAGCGAGCAATTCGGCCCGATCATGACGCGGTCTCCGAGGGTTACAGGCGCCTGCGCCAGGATTGTCGCACCAAAGTTGATGAACACGTCTTTTCCGATGGTCACATTGCAGCCATACTCGACGTTGAGCGGCGTGTGCAGCCCGGGAACCTCGGACTCGGGCGACAACAGTTCCCGCAAAATCTCCTTCGCGCGCTCTGGGTTGGTGTTTTGCAGCTCATTGAGCTCCTTGGCCAGCAGGAAGCCGCGTCGATGTTCGGCGCTAACCTCCTCGTTGACACTGGGCATGAACCACTGCCCGCTGGTCATGCGTTCAAAGGATCCTTCGTCTGGGTGATGCATGTCAGCCATCCTATTCCCTCCTCTTAGTCTCGAGTCAGAACATCGAGAGCGGCACGGTGAAGGAAAACCTTGGAGCGGCCTTGTTGGATTTCTTCTAGGATTCCTAAATCTACGAGATGCGCCAGCCACGCGCTGGCGGTTTGGCGTTTGACGAAGCCCGTCTCTACCACGTCAGTAATGCGTACATAGGGCTTGATAAGAATGAGCTCGGCCATCTCGAGGGGATGGTTAATCACGCCCGCAGAACGTATTCGTTGCGCAGTGTTTTCCTGGATAGCCCGAAGCTGGGTAATCATCGAGGAGGCGTCGGCAGCCGCTGCGTGAACGCCGCGGATCATAAAAAGAAGCCAGTTTTCCCATGCTCCCTTAGCTGTCACAGCGTTGAGATGGCGATAGTAGTCTGCTTTGTTTCCGACGATATACCCGGACAGGTACAAAACCGGCAGCTCAAGAAGATCTTCTTGGATGAGGTAGAGGACGTTAAGGATTCGTCCAGTGCGCCCATTGCCATCGTAGAAAGGATGGATTGCTTCAAATTGATAGTGAAGCAGTGCCATCTTTACAAGGGAATCAACGTCGTGGCTGCAATATATATAGTCCTCCCACGCTGCGAGATGGTCCTCGATAATCTCCCTTCCTTCAGGTGGGGTGTAGAGCCTCTCCTTCGTTACAGGGTTACCGATAAACGTGCCCGGAAGTGAACGCACCTCGGCCTGAGTATCTAGAAGGGTGCTGCATACGATTTTTGCTGTCTTTTCTGATAGAGGTCGCTGCGATAGTGAGGAAAGTCCAGCGTGGAGCGCGGCGTTATAGCGAAGAGCCTCCTTGGTGGCAGGAGTCGGCTCGGCATCGACGTGCCACGCCGCACGGAAGAGCTCGTCATTAGTGGTGACGATGTTCTCAATCTCGGAGGAAGCACGAGCCTCACGCAGTGGAATCGTTGAGGTGATGATCTCCGGGTTAGGGATGAGCTGGCAGGCCGTACGCAGTTCAGCCAGTTTTTCCTTAGCATCGATGATGGCCTTAAGCACGGGAACGGTTTCCACCACTTCTGCAGGGGGGAGGGGTGGAAGCTCATTGTAGGGGGTGTCCGGGCTATAGGTTGGCATGGTAAAAGAATAGACATGTTGAGCAGATATGTCGATTTTTTTCAGAATTTTCGACATATCTGGATGACTTGTCGATTGCGTCGACATATCGGCGTACCCTCAGACGTTGACGTGTTAACAAATTAAGAAAGGCATCCTTATGGCGAAAATCGGCATCATCCTCGGCTCTACCCGCGACGACCGCGCCGGACTGGCCATCGCCCAGTGGGTCACCGACCTCGCTCAGGGGCGCGACGTGGACTACGAGCTCATTGACCTCAAGGCCTTCGACGTTCCGATCCTCACCACCTCCGTCATTCCTATGGCGGCAAACAAGAATTACGAGGATCCGCAGGTGCAGGCTTGGTCCGATGCTGTCGATTCCTGCGACGGCTATATCTTTGTCACCCCGGAGTACAACCACTCCGTGCCGGGCGCTTTCAAGAACGCCGTCGATTCCCTCGGCGCCGAGTGGGTAGGCAAGCCGATTGCGTATGTGGGCTACAGCTTCACTGGCGGCATCCGCGCGGTGGAGGCGTGGCGTCTCATCATGGCAAACTTCTCCATGAAGCAGCTGCGCACCCAGCTGGATATCTCGCTGAATACCGACATGAAGGATGGCACCTTCACCCCGGCTGATTTCAAGGCCGGGATCGTCGAAAACATCTGCGCCGAGCTGGAAGAAGTCCTATCCTAGGGCGCATGGAAAAGGTAGCAGTCGTCACAGGAGCATCGTCGGGGATCGGGGAGGCGTCGGCAAGAGCGTTGGCGGCCGACGGTTGGCATGTTGTCGTCGGTGCGCGTCGCGTAGAGCGCCTTGAGGCCCTCGCGAAGGACATCGGCGGCGAGGCGCACGCCCTCGACGTAACCTCGGACGAGTCCGTGGCTGAGTTCGTCTCCCACCTCGACCGCGTGGACCTCTTGGTCAACAACGCCGGTGGCGCGAAGGGCCTGGAGCCCCTCGTGGAGACCACTATCGATGACTGGCAGTGGATGTACGACGTCAACGTCCTAGGCACTGTCCGTATGATCCAAGCCCTCATGCCGAAGCTGCGGGGTGGGCTCATCATCAACATGGGCTCCGTTGCCGGTTGGAACGTCTACGAGGGCGGCTCCGGCTACAACGCCGCTAAGCACGGTGTGCGCGTGATTTCCCGTGCACTTCGTATCGAGGAGCACGGCGTTCGTGTCACCGAACTCGACCCGGGCCGTGTAGCCACGGCGGAGTTTTCCCTCAATCGTTTTCGGGGCGACACCGAACGTGCTGCACAGGTGTATGACGGCGAACTCAACCTCACCGCAGAAGACATCGCTGAGGCCGTGCGTTGGGTGGCCTCGCTGCCGGAGCACGTCAACATTGACACCATGACCATTAAGCCGCGCACGCAAAGCTAAATTACCTGTTTCGCTGCAGGTGAGACGCCTCTTATAGTGGCATGCGTTAGTGAAAACACATGTGAGTATGGGGGTGTTAGATGGCATTCAGCGCCATAGTGGCCTTAATGGGTGTGTGGTTCGCGGCGATGGCCTCGCCAGGACCAGACGTGGTGCAGATTATTCGTTTGGGTGCACGCTCTACGCGCGCGGCGGTGTGGGCCGCAATCGGTAGCACCACCGGCTTGATGATGTGGACCGTTGCTTCGCTAGCGGGGCTTACCGCATTGATTTCGGCGCACCCGGAAATCCTGGTGGCGCTGCAGGTTGCCGGCGGCAGCTATCTGCTGTGGATGGCTTTTTCTGCCATCAGCGGTGGCATCAAAGAGCGCCGTGCACCGGCAACTATGAACCCTCAACCGCGCGGGTTCACCCCGGATGGCATCATCAGACTCGGCACGGCGTACCGCATGGGCCTGGTCAGCGACCTTTCCAACCCCAAGGTTCTGATTTTCTTCGGCGCTATCTTTGCCAATTTTATCGATCCGGACATGGGCTTGAGCGCCAATGCCACGGTTGGTTCTGTGTTGGTTATAGAAAGCCTCATTATTTTTGTTGGTGTCGCGCTGTGTACTCGTGCGGTGTCGAAGTGGATGGCGAAGAACTCCGCCAGTGTCGATATCTTTAGTGGCGTAGTGTTTGCCCTGCTTGGCGTCATCATTCTGGTGGAGGGACTGCTCAGTGCAGCCGCTGGGTATGCTGGTCAGCATGCTAGAAGTCTCAATTAAGGGAGAATCCATCAAGCTCGGCCAGTTCCTCAAACTGGCATCCTTGGTCGCCACCGGGGGTGAGGCCAAAGAACTTATCGAGCAAGGCCAGGTCACCGTCAATGGGGAAGTGACTAAGCAGCGCGGTGCAACGCTGGCGCTTGGCGACGTCATCTGCGTCTCCGACACCTGCGCCCGCGTCGTCGAAGACGACGACGATTATTTTGATGAGGCCACCGCCGATGATGACTTCGATCCGGAGAAGTGGAGGAACCTTTAATGCCCGCCTTTGAAGCAGAAGTAGGAATGCCCTACTGGATTACTCTGGCTAGCTCCGACGTGAAGGCTTCCGAGGAGTTTTATTCCGCCGTGTTGGGCTGGGAATTCGAAGAGGGCATTGCCCGTCTGGAGGGCCTGCCGATCGCGGAGATCGTCCCTGGCCAAGACACTTGGGCAACGTACTTCCTTTCCCGCGACTTGGAAGCCGACTGCGCCCGGGTAGAACAACTCGGCGGCAAGATCCTCGCATTAGGCGCGCCGTTGGCGCTTGTTCTGGACAACAGTGGTGCCATGTTTGGTTTGACGCAGCCGGAGCTCGACCGCTTCGTTGCTGGCGGCGAGCCGGGGACCCCGGTATGGCACGAGCTGACGGTCTCGGAGAATTTCCACTCGACGTTGGACTTTTATGGCGAGCTCTTCGACTGGGAAATCCGTGGTGATGAGCACTACGCGGTTGCAGAGGAGGAAGGCGCTGCCTTTGCCGGGTTCTGGCACGCGGAGGGCTTGCCGAGTTTCTGGCAAACCTACCTGGGCGTGCGGGATATCGACCAAGCGGCGAAGGCTGTGGTGGATAACGGCGGAAAAATCATTCGCGAGCCCCACGATTCACCATTCGGCCGCCTGTGCCTGATCGAGGATTCCACGGGCGCGACTCTGACCTTGTGTGAGGTCGAGGATGCCCCCGAAGAACCCATCGAACTCTAGGGTTACGGAGGTCGTGCGCCGCATACCGCCCGGCAATGTCTCCACATACGGAGAGATCGCAAAAGTGGCGGGCGTCGGCCCGCGGTATGTGGGCTGGGTGATGTCGAAAAGCACAGATCTGCCCTGGTGGCGGGTGGTTAACAGTACCGGCCGCGCCCACACTTCCGCCGCCCAAGTCCATTGGGATGAAGAAGGTATCCCACACCGTGGGGACCGCGTGATCCTTTCGAAGTGCGGTCTGGATGCGGCGGATCTGGGAGGGTGAAAGTGCGCGCTTGGCTCTTTTTGACCATTGCCATCATCAGTGAGGTGGTGGCGACTTTATGCCTCAAGGCGGCGCTAGAGCACCCCGCGGTCTATGTCGTGGTGGTGGCGGGCTACGTCGTCGCTTTTTCCGCCCTGCACCAAGTGTTGCGCTGCGGCATGCACGTGGGTGCGGCCTATGGCATCTGGGGCGCAACCGGCGTGGTGCTTACCGCAGGGTTGTCCGCGTACCTCTTTGGCGAACAGCTCACGCCGCTCATGTTGGTGGGCATGGGGTGCATCATCGTCGGCGTGGTCTGCGTTGAAATGGGCGGCAGGGAACCGAAGACCACGCTCGTGGAGGTGGATCCTTGATCTGGTTATCCCTTGCCATCCTCATCGAAGTCGCCGGTACATTGGGCCTGCGTATGCTGGCCGTTCATGGGCAGAAGGCGTGGGTAGCGTGGGTCGTCGTGGCCTATGTGTCCTCCTATGTTTTCTTGTCGTTGGCTCTCCGTCAGGGCATACCGCTAGGTGTGGCCTATGGAATCTGGACTGCCTGTGGCGTGGCGCTTACTGCTCTTTTATCCTTCATGCTTTTCCGCGAGCCTTTCACTTGGCTTAAGGGTTTAGGGGTCGCGCTGATCATTGGCGGAGTGCTCCTAGTGGATATGGGGTAGAGCCGGCTATCCCATTCGTCGTTGTAAACGACGGATCCTTCCTAGAAGGGGATTTCTTCACCGCCTTCAGATTTTTTGTTCTTCGCCTTTTCTGTTTGGCGTGCGGCTTCTCGTTGTTCTTTGTCTAGCTCGGCTTTAAGCTCCTGAGCCTCGCGATGCTTCCTGGTGCGATATCCTTCAATATCTTGTGCGATGCTCCGTGCCCAGCGCTTGCGCTTAGGAGCCAGCGGCCCGGAAGGCTCTGTGATTGCCCAAGTTCCGTCCTCAAAAAGCCAGACCACATCCCCGGTATCAGGGTCCAAGATATAAAAGGCCCGTCCATCGGTTTTCATATTGTGGTGGTGCTGGCACAACGCCACCATGTTGTCCGGATGCGTTGGCCCACCATCGGCGTAGTTAATCCGGTGGTCTAACTGACACAACCACGCCGGCATTCCGCAGCCAGCGGCACGGCAGGTGCCATCGCGGCCTTCAACGTATTTGCGAACCATCGTGGCTGGTCCGTAGCTCTTAGAGGCCTCCGGCTTGGTGCTCAAATCTCTTACCGTTGTGGACTGAGCCGGGATGTCTCCCACTTGCCAGCCATGTCCTTCCACGTACACTGGGGCGTCCTCTACATCGTCGGCTTTATATGTGTGGAGCACTACTCGGGCAGCTTCTGGCTCCACCTTTCCGGTAGTGAGGAGGATCAGCGCTTCCGCCATGGACACCTCATGCTTTTCGGCTGCTGCCTTAATTGCTTCATGGATGATGATTCCGACGCTGCTGTCCACCTCGAGTTCTAGGGTGGCGCGCTGGGCGCGGGTCATCATGGAGTACCGATTCTTTGGGCGCTTATCCTCCACGGCGATGGAGTCATCATGCACTTTGACAAGGTCGCGTATCCGGCGGCGAATCTGCGCGGCGGTGGGAAATACCTGATTTGGCTTAGTCGGGGTAAACCACCGAGCTAATGAGGCATCAATTGCGGCGACCACCTCCTTTGAAGGCTGGCCTAGTTTAGCCATCACCTGATCGATAGCAATCAAAGCCGCTAAATCCAGCAAATGGTTGGCATCTTGCAGAGCCTTTACTTGAGGAAGCTCGGTAAGGCGGTGAAGGCCCATGATAATGCGGGCTACCGCGCCAGCAGATTTACCGGTCTTTATCCCAAGGCGCATGCAAGCAGTATCGGCGTCCTCGTCAAGTGCGGGAAGAACGCTGGACCAGAATTCATAGTCTGCCTGGCGTACACCTTGACCTGCCACGCAGACCGGATCATTCGGATTGGAATGAGAAAAATAGGACGCATTAACAACGTCTGTAGTGGAAGACACGAAACGCGCAACCCCCTCTTTCTTAAGTGAATTACTGAGAGGATCCGAACCCCCACTGTTCGAAACCCCTTTCGAAAAACGAGTTTATGCCACACCCTCGACGATGTCTACCCCGGAAGAAAAGTTGTTAAAGGGGAGGCAACTGAGGTGACAGATGCTGGCGAGGTGTGGTTTCAGTCGGTCTCCGACTTGAAGCGGGGCGTGCGGAAGTCCCCTGGAGTGGGACGTATGTTTGGTTAATGCTCCCTCACTAGAGATTGTTAAAATTGTGACTTGAGTTAATCTATGCACGTGCTGAAACCTACCCCGCTCATCGTTGGCCTTGCTCTTGCGGCTCTCACGGCGCCACCCGCCCATGCCCTGACGTTCAATCCTGAAAAGGTTCCACCACGCACCCAGATGACCGTGCGTTATGCCGACGGAAACTCAGTCTCCACCGGAAATGGCCATGAGTCCCGCGCCGCGCTATCCCTGGCCAAGCTATACCTCGGCATGTGGGTGCTGAAGTACGGCGCGCCGGAGGATAAAGCCCGCGTGGAGAACATGATTCGTTTCTCTGAGGACGGAACTGCCAGCGACTTAGAGTGGAAATATCCGCAGGCGATTCCCTCCATCATCGGTGAGTATCAGCTGGGGGAGACCCACCACAACGGCTACTGGGGAAATGTCACGACGTCGACGGAGGATCTCACGCGCTTCATCGGGGTGATTTCTGGCGATCCGGTTGCCGCGCCGATCACGAAGGGCATGGCGACGGCAGCGCCCACGGCGGCCGACGGTTACCGCCAGGACTTTGGCACCGCACGAATCCCGGGCATCATCGGCACGAAATTTGGGTGGTCGGATGATCGCCAAGTTCACGCGAGTGCCTCTTTTGGTCCGGGTTATAGTGTGGCGGCTAATACCTATGGTTCCCCGGCGGATCTCACGACGGATGTTCTCGGTGCGGTGGAGGTTTCTCCGCAGGCGCCGAGCTTGCCGACGCCCCTCCAAGATGCGCGCGATAGGGCGTGTGCGGAACTGAAGCGCGCTGTGCCGAGCTCGTCGCAGGTGTGCTGACCAACCAGGAAATAAGCTAAGAAGTACCTTTGCGCTTGCTAAGAAATCAATATATTCTCGGCTGTCAACGAAGCAGTTGCTAGCCCGAAAGGTATTTCTGATGCGCAAGACGTTGTCCATTTTGACCATTGCTGTTGCAGCTTTGAGCGCTGCCCCAGCAGCGACTGCGAAGAGCGACCAAACCCGTTCGCTTATTTCCCCAGGCACGTGTGCCACCATTACCAAGTTGGCAAATGAAGGAAAGCCCGTTCCGGATCCGTCTATTCTGCGCGATGCCGATTCCGTTCCTTCTTACTTCCAGAGCGGGGTCCTTAAGTACAAGGTGGCGGATGATTTCCCCTACCGCGAGCAGCTCGATGCCGCGGTAGCTGAGTGGAACGACGCGCTCGACGGGAAGGCCTCGCTTAAGGAAGTAGCGCCGTCCGAGGCTGATGAAGACACCATCGCCATCATCTACAAGCCGGAACCGAACGGTTACGTCCAAGGTACGGCCTACCCGGACCATGGGATGCTCTTCATCAAGACCGCTAACGCTCAGTACCCAGAGGCGCTCCAAGGCACTATCGCCCACGAGCTCGGCCACATGATGGGCGCGGGTCACTCCTGCGCCCACGCGCTCATGGCCGGTGCGAACCAGAATCCCATTTCTTATCATGTGACTCCGCTCGATGCGGTGGCTGTCCTGCAAGGACAGTTCGACTAGTTCACCGCAGGCTGGCCGCGCCCGGCGAATGCGAATAGGTGTCGTCGGTCTTGGCCAGGCGGTGAGCGCGGATTCCCAGGTAGATGACCGTCGGGTACATGATGAGCGCCACGAGGACATACTGCGTAACGAGCTGCCAGGTTTCCTCCCACATGTAGTTCCACGCGAAGTGGAGACAGAAGGAGAAAAACAGCGCGCCCACGCCAATGCCGAGGCGCCACCACCATGGTTTATGCGCGGCGTAGATAGCCCAGCCGATGCCAAAACCTGCGATGGCAGAGAAGCACATGTGCAGGCACGGGCCTGCAACAAGGCGCAGACCCCACATCTGGAGCATGCCGATCCAGTCTGAGGTCGGGTGCATCAGTGCACCCATCGCGGAGTACAGGCTGTTTTCCAGGACTTCGAAGCCCCAGCCCACGAGCGCACCGACGATGAAGCCGTGCCAAGGCCGGTTGAGCTGTCGGAAGCTGAGGAGGATGAAGACCACGCCGAGGGCCTTGGCAAATTCTTCCGGATAAGCACCGGCCCAGGACATCATGGATTCCTCCCAGCCCAGGCCCACGGAGAGGTCGGTCAGTGGGGAGGCTGACAGCAGCGCCAAGGTCACAGCAGCGCCGGCTCCCCAGAGCACGCTTGCCGACGCCCACCCTTTCCCCGGCCTTGCCCACATCGGACTGCGACTCCACAGGAACAGGCCCAGCGCCAAGAAACCGACGCCGAGGATCAAGCTAACGAGGCCCGGCAGAGGAGCCACGAAGAAAACGCCGAGCAGATTAATCAGGGAAATCGGCAGGCAGAGACCAATGATGATCCACAAGGTAACGCGGAAGATTTTGCTCATCAGAAGGCCTCCATAAATTGTTGGGCAAGGTCGGTCGGGTCACCATTGGAGAAGACGATCTGATAGTTGAGATCGCCTTTAGCCACGCTGAAGGCGAAGACCGGAATAAAGCCATCCGTTTCAAGGGTGAGAATGCCTCCGGCATCTTTAACGTCTTCTTTCTTCGGCATGCCCTCGAAGCTGGTTGCGCGCACGGCGCGGCGCAGGGCGAGCGCATCGTCCTCGACGCCTTCGGTGACATAGGCCTCGACCAAGGTATCGCCGCAGTCCCAGGCCTGGTTGGCCATGGAATCATGATTTACGCTGCACGTAAGGCCCTCGATGGGTTGGCGCCACTCAGGGTCATCGAGCACCACTTCTTCCATTTCAGGTTCACGCTCCGGCAAGGCCAAGCTCAACACAGCGGGCAACCCAAGGACGAGCAAGGTTGCCCCGAGCACGGCGAAGAAAGGTCCCGTCATCTTCGCCGGAGGAAAACGATAAGAAGTCATGCACACCACACTAACGCGTGCTTCTGACATAGAGTGAAGTGCATGAAGGATCTGTATCAATTTGTTAATGGCCCATGGATTGAGTCCCACGTTATCCCCGATGATCGCGGTGTCGACGGCACCTTCCACGCGCTGCGCGACGAAGCCGAGGAACTCGTCCACGAGATCGTTAAGGAAGACGCTGGCCGTCCCGGGATCGTGTATTCCTCTCACATGGACGTTGAGGGAGTCAATGCTGCGGGGACGGCGCCACTTTCCGAAGATCTGGATAAGCTGGTTGCGGCTGATCCGGAGGAGTTGGCGCACAACCTGGGTGTTCTGGAGCGCGAGGGCGTTGGTGCCCCAGTGACCTTCTGGGTAGAAAAAGACTCCGGCTCTGAGGACGCGGTGGCCTACATTATTCAGTCTGGTTTAGGTCTGCCGGATGAGGCTTATTACCGCGAGGAAGCTCACGCGCAGACGCTCGCTGACTACGAGAAGCACGTTGCGGCGATGCTGGGATTCTTAGATCCCGCCCGCCTCTTCGGGCTGGGCGCGGAGGTTGCAGCTACCCGCATCGTGAACCTGGAGAAGGAAATTGCGGCAGGGCACTGGGATGTGGTGGCCTCCCGTGATGCGGTAAAGACGTATAACCCGGTGGACGTCGCCAAGCTGCCCAACATCACCCGCGCCATCCTGCAGGGTGGGGGACTGCCGGAGCACCGTGTGGTGGCCATGATGCCGTCCTACTTTGAGCACCTCGAGGGCCTGTTCACCGCCGGCCGTATGGCGGATTGGCAACTGTGGGCTACGTGGCACATTCTGTTGTCGCGTGCCCCCTACCTCACCGAGGAGATCGGTAAGAAGAACTTCGAGTTCTATGGAACTAAGCTCTCGGGTGCTACTGAACAGCGTGCACGTTGGAAGCGCGCCGTCGGGTTGGCGGAAAACATGGTGGGCCAGGAAATCGGCAAGGTCTTCGTGGACAAGCACTTCCCGCCGTCCTCGAAGTCCGAGATGGATGAGCTGGTGGAGTACCTTACCGCCGCCTACCGCGAGAGGATTTCGCAGCTGGAGTGGATGACCCCGGCTACCCGCGAGCGCGCGCTGGAAAAGCTCTCCCAGTTCAAGGCCAAGATTGGGTACCCGGATATGTGGCGCGACTACTCTGAACTGGAGTTTTCGCCGAAGGGCGCGGACTTGGTGGCCAATGTGCGCGCAGGCAACGCGTGGAACCACGATTATGAGTTGGCCAAGATTGGCAAGCCGGCGGACCGCGATGAATGGTTCTCCACCCCGCAGACGGTGAATGCTTTTTATAATCCGGTGGTCAATGACATCACCTTCCCGGCGGCTATTTTGCGCCCGCCGTTCTATAACCCAGAAGCTGATGCCGCAGAGAACTTCGGCGCTATCGGCGCGGTGATTGGCCACGAGATTGGGCATGGCTTTGATGATCAGGGCTCGCAGTATGACGGCCAGGGCAACCTCAACTCTTGGTGGACGGATGAGGACCGCGCGGCCTTCGAGAAGTTGACCGCGAAGCTGGTGGATCAGTTCCAAGGCCAGGTGCCGAAGGTACTGGAGGGCACTGATTCCGCAGGCGTCAACGGCAGCTTCACCCTGGGTGAGAACATCGGTGACCTGGGTGGATTGGGCATTGCCGTGGTGGCCTACAAGAACTACTGCGCCGACAAGGGCCTGGATATCAACGGCCAGGTCGCACCGTTTGAGGCAGAGGGTGCTGAGCCTGAATTGGCCGAACACGAGTACACCGGTCTGCAGCGCTTCTTCCTGGCGTGGGCGCGCGTGTGGCGCACTGCTATTCGTCCGGAGATGGCTACGCAGTACTTGGCTATTGACCCGCACTCGCCGGCGGAGTTCCGCTGCAACATCATCGCCGAGAACATCGACGAGTTCTACGAGGCTTTTGATGTCGAGGGTGGATTGGTCCCAGAGGAGCGCGTCACCATCTGGTAGTACCCTTGGATCCATGAGTGACTACCAACTAAGTCCGGAAAAACAGCTCGAGCAACTCTCCTCCTACATGGAGGTGCACTACCCGCTGCCGGACTTCCGCCCGCCGTGGGCCGGTGGAGGTTCGCCGGAGGCGGACCGCTACTGTGCGCTGCTGCCGGATCGCATCGTGCAGGCCTCGATGATGGTGCTGGGTTCCGCGGTGGATCACTCGCTGCCCGGTACTGCCTTCACGGAGGGGGTGCGTGTTGAGGAATCCGAGGTCGGAGCGATCTTTGTTCCTTCGGAACAGAATGGCCGCTGGGCAGTCTCGCTGCACTCCGGTGGTTGGTGGCGCGGTGACGGCAAGGCGCTAGAGATGCAGTGGCGGCCCGAAGTGGCTGCTGCGGCGCAGCTGTCGGGGACCACGATCATTGATGTGGATTATCCGTTGGCGCCCGAGCACACCGTGGCGGAGATGGTTCAGTCGGTTCAGGCGGCCGTCGATTATGCGCGCGAGCATGGGGCCAACCGCGTGACGGTGTGGGGATATTCCTCCGGTGGGGCGCTCGCAGCGCTGGTGCCTGCCGACGCCCTCCTCCTCACCTTCCCCGACTTCGGTGCGCTTGCCAAGCTTCCGGAGGAGATCCGCGGCGACTATGTCCTCGATGTTGAGAAGCTGCCGGGCCTGTATTCCGACATCTTGGTCCAGACCGCAGTACAGGACGAGATTGCTGAGCCCGTGGAGATTCCCGGTGCACAGACCGCGGAGTACGTGTCGATGCACCGCATTTCTACCCCGGCCGTGGCGCGCCAGCGGGTGCGTGACGCTGCCAAGTTCCTCTAGCCTTACTGCTCGCCCTCTGGGCGAATCTTCATCTCAGAGTTCTTCCACCAGCCGGAGCGCTGAATGATTTCTTGGTCGATCTCCGCCTCCAGCGGGGCCTCGCCTTGGGAGTTGGTGCGCAGCTCGTACTTTTCAATAGAGCCCCAGTCGCGCGCCCAATCGTTGTTGAGGTAGCTCGGGATCTCATAGGAGTAGTTCACTGCCTCCGCGGTTGCCAGCGCGCCACCACCGGAGAAGGACTGGAAGTCCGTGAGGGAAGTTTGTGCGGCGGCGTCGGGAAGAATGCGGAACTCCGGAATTTCGGTCACGCCGGCGTAGTGGTCAAAGGTGCGCTGACAGGGGAACTGCAGGGCGACGGACCAGTCAAGGAGTGCCGGGGTGGAGGAATCGAATTGCGAGTTGATGGTGGCAAGCTCCGGCACGCGCGGCGGGGTAAACGCCATCCAATCATCCTCATCGGTGGAATCGTCTACCGCAACGAGGCGCACGACGTTGGCCTCGTCGGGGATCTTGTCCAGTTCGATTCGCAGGTTGCGCCACTTGGGGGTAGCACCGACGTCGGAAAGCTCGGCCTCACCCTTGTTGGTGACCTTGCCGTCCTTGAGGGTGCCGTACTCCAGGGTGAGCTCGGTGCCCTCCTGCTCCACGCCGTTGACATCGTGGTGGTAAATCTTGCCGGCGGCAGAAACCGAGAGGATGGGGGAGTTTTCTGAGGATTCCGGCAGGTTGTACCACTGGGTGGTGATGGTGGCGGTGGAGCGCTGCGACTCATCGTAGGAGCCCATGACCGGAACCTTCGTGTAATCCAGGTTGAAGGGCAGGTGCATCTCGGAGCCGTTGACGCCCAGCGTTCCGCGCACGCCGCCGGCGGAAGAGTCGGTGACCTCGGTGGCCTTCTCCTCGCTCTCGGTGAGCTCCTTTTGCTCGTTAGAAGACGCAGAGGAATCACTGGTGGTGTTGGCAATGGCGCCAACTGACGCCGAGTTGAGGTTCTCCGGCTCGATATCTTCCTTGATCATGTTTGGGCCGAAGCCGAAATTATCTTCCTTCGGATCCACCAGGGAATCTTTGAGCTCGCCTGTAACCGGAGTGAGGAAAGCGTCGTTGGTGTTGGTTTCCACTAACGTGGCATCCGCCAGCGAGCAGACATCGCCGCGTAGGGAGGCCAGGTTGCCCTTGCCCACGGAGTAAGAATCCGCCTGTGCCACGTAACCCTTGGCAAAGGAGGCGCAGGAGAAGGCGACGATGAGGATGCAGGCCACTGCGATTGGTGCGGACATGGCGCCTGCCCAGCGGGACGCCTCAGCCTTCCGACTGTTGTGAGTAAGTGATTGGTAGAGGCCAATCGCCAGCACCACCATGCCGATGGCGAGCACCACGGTATTGGCCTCAATAGCCTTGAATTGCACCGTGCGGTCCCACCACGGGATGCCGAAGGAAGACACGTACCACCAGGCGTTCCAGCCACCCAGAGAGATGGCCATGAGGAAGATCACCGCGGCGATGGAGAAGGTCCGGGCGCGCGGGGAGCGCATGGCGATCTGGGAAAGGACCACCGAGCCGAGCGCGGCGATGACACCGGCGATACCGGCGTAGATGCCAAAGTGGTGCGTCCACTTCGTCGGCGTGAACATGAGGAAGAAGGCCGACAGCGCCATGATGGCTAGCAGGCGCTTGGTGGGATCTGCCTCCGCGCCCACGACGCGGTGGTCCTTGATGAAAGCGTAGATAATGAGCGCCAGGCAGAAGAGCATGGTGAACATGGCGAATCGGCGCGTCAGGGAGCCATCCACGGAGGGCTCAAACAGCGTGGAGTAGCGCACGAACTCCGAGTACCACGGCAGGGACGGGCCGACCGCGGAACGAACGCGAGTGGACTCGAGCACGGACGCTAACGTTTGATCCCCGAAGGCGGCAACCATGACCGCAGTGCCGCAGGCCAGGAACGGGGCGATGAGGGCTGTCCAGCCGACCTGGGAAGCGCGCGTGCCCATGATGCGGAACAGCGCGGGCAGGCAGACCAGGAAGATGCCCACCGCGGTAAGACCAGTGGGGCCTGCGGCCAGGGTAATGGCGGCGATGATGGTGCCCACGGCCGCTGGTAGGAGGCGCTGGTTGGAGATGGCGCGCTCAAAGGAGGCCCACGTCAGCATGACGCCGAGGGCCACGATGGGTTCCGGGCGGATGCCGTTGTTATACGGCAGCCAGAAAGCCAAGAACATGAAGGCCGCGGTCCAGTGCGCCAAGCGGCGCTCGTTGACGCGGGCACCGAAGCGCGGGAGCATCTCGCGCGACAACACGAACCAGATGATGAGCGCCGAGATGAGGGAGGGCAGGCGCACGATGATGGAGGCGCTGGAGAATTGCGCCAGCCATGCTACGAGGTCGTAGTAGGGAGCACCGAACGGGGCCTCGGGGACGCCGTACCAGCGGTAGTAGTTCGCCATGTAGGTCGCGTGATCGGAAACGCGGCCCATGGTGAGGATGAAGCCATCATCGGAGGTGTTGGCGCCGAAGATATACCACCAGCCGAGTACGGCAGCCACGACGCCATCGAGCGGGCGGATCTGCTTCCAGGTCTCGGGCATGAAGCCGAAACGTTTGCCATCGAGGCGGTCAATTCGCCACAAACACACCAGGCTGATGACCACCATGGCCAAGCCCAGCCACATGGCGATGAGCTTGAGCGGTGTCGGGGAGGAGGTGAAGCGCGAGTTGATCTCGACGTGGATACGGAGGTCATCGCCCAGCTCTGTGAGGTTTTCTGGGGTGTCGTCGATTTCGGTGTAGACGCCGGTGACCTGCGGGCGCAGATCCTCATCGGAAGTTTTCTTGTGCTTGCTCAGGGTCACCGTGGTGCCGTCGCCGGTGGACTGGATGCGGAGGGTGGCGTCGTCAGGCAGCTTCGCCACTTGCTCGGCCGTGAGCGAGAAAATGACCTCATCGAGGCTGGTGACCGAGAGACCGCCCTCGCCGGCACGGACAAACATGCCGCGGTTGGAGGCCTTCTTGGACTCCGGGGGCACGGTGCCGTAGAGCAGGTCCTGGCCATCGCGCAGCTTGTCGACGGCGCTCAGCGGGATCTCTGCGTCAATTTCTTCCGGCGCCACCGAGATGAGCGGGGCGTTGATGGATTGCAGGGAGCCCTGCTGGGGCCAATCGAAGGAGGACTGGGTTTGGTTCACCGGCAGCAGCGGCGTGGCCACAAAGCAGAGGAACCCGATGAGTCCAGCGATGATGGCGGTGAGCCGCAGCGATTGCGGTGCTCGCAGTGAAGAGGTATTCCGATCTGACACGGCGATCAGTGTACGTCACCGACGTGCCTTTTTAAGATCTGGCCGCGACGACGAAGGGGCCGATTTGTTTGACTTCCCAGCCCTTCTCAAAGACTTCCGGGTTGAAGAACACCGCGCGGTAGCGCACGTTGGGCTGGTTGGGGTAGATGTCTTCTGCCAAGTGCGTCTTGTAACCATCACCGGGTTCTTCCATGTCGCCGCGGAAGATGAGGACGTCCGGCCCGCGCCACGGCGCAGACTCGAGAGACTGCGCGAACTCCTCCGGAGTTTGTTCCCAGGACTTAGAGGCCCACTCCTCGATTTGCAGGTTGCGGGTGCTGAACTCTCCCAGCGGGTTGGCGTAGTTGCTGGTGAAGGCGTTGAACCCGTAGTAGGGGTTATACGCCATGAAGAGCTTTTCATCCGTCAGGACAACCGTGTCGGTGGCGTCGTAGCCCTGGGAGTCGATGAACTCGCGGATCTTGGCGTAGTTGGCGGAGGAATCGCTGGTGTAGCGGTCCGCGCGCTCACCGTAGCCGTCGGTATCGGTATAGGCGTGGTCCAGGGCGGTCACGTTCGTCGCCGGGATCTGCTGGGCATAGTAGATACCGCCAAGGCCCATGATGATGGCGAATACCAAGGTTATGCGCCTGCTCGTGGTCTCGGTGAAGCGCGCCGGGTAGAGCGTGGGAAGGCCCATGAGGCGGACGTCGGCCAGCGCGAGGATGCCAGCAGTGGCGAAGAGCACCGCGACGATCAGCTCGAGGCGGAAGCCCAGCAGCGTGCTGCCGGCGAGGGTCATGACCATAGAAGCCAAGATCCACAGGTAGGTGCCGACGATCGCGGTGCCCATTGACTTGATGTCGGGTTCGTCGATGCGTAGGACGAGGTAGATCAAGCCGATGAGGCTGAGAATGCCGATGACGGACAAGGAGAGGAAGGGGGCCGGGATCTGGGTTCCCTCCTCCGGCAGGTAATGCTGCGCGGTGGATTCCAGCGGGGCGGTGGCATGCAGAACCGCGCGCAGGTATGGCGCCCAGGCGATCGCGGCGATGGCCAGGGAACCGGCCGCGATAGTGGCGAGGTGTATCAGGGGAGTCCATGTACGTTCGGCCATGCAGGTGACGAGCGCAATGAGACTGACGATGGTCAATGCCACGGCACCGGTATAGAGCGTGTAGAAGCAGGCGGAAACTCCCAGGTAGATGGCAATTCCGGCGGTGGAGAACCAGGAGGAGCTGTGGAAAGCATGCGAGCACAGCACGGCCACGGCCGGCACCCCCATGGCGATGACCGCGGAATACGGCTCCTCAGCGCCGATGGCCAACGTCACCGCTGTGGTGGTGAGGGCAATGGCGGCGGCAACCGGAAGGGAACCGGACAGCCGTTGCCACAAGGGAACCAGGATGCACCCGGACACGGCCAAGGAGATGAGGCTCCATGGTTGGTATACCTCCCAGCCAGGCATGTTGAGGAGGTTGGCTAGCCGCCCGCCCATCCAGAACCAGCCCAGTGGGTAGAAGGTGGGCAGTCCCTCGTAGTTCATGTCCGCATAAGAGCTGGCCTCCGTGGCGCGGGTCAGGAATTGGGTGCGGAAGACCTGGTCTACCTGGACGCCGTCGAGCCACAGGCGGGAGGCCGAAAGGGGCAGACCGATGCTGGTGAGCGTGAGCAGCGCTGGGGAGATATAGCACACAGCGGTGGTGAGCCACGTCCGCCAGCGGGGGCGCGGGGAGGTACCAATCACCCACCACACGCATAACGCGCCCACTAGGAGAACGGTGAGCGCAGTTCCCGCAGTGCTCAATGCGCGGGTCACCATCGACGTACTGAACGCCGGAAGGGAGACCGTTTTGAAGGCGAAGAAACCAATGAGCGTGATAAGGCCACCACCTACAGCGGCGGCGGCCATTCCCACGAGAGTGGCGCGACGCGGCAAGCGGTCGACGTTATATTCCACGGTGGGGGAGATAGACGACGTGGCGGGAGACTCAGTCATGCACTTAGTCTCCCACACGCCGTGGACATAGCGGAACTTTAGAAAGGCAGCTTCCGGAAGATCGCCTGCGGGATGAACTTGAATCCCAAGGACACGTACTCAAAGAGCGGGTGCACGAAGATGGACTGCTTGCCGTCGAGCACTGCCTTGACGGTGGCCTTGGCTACGTCGGAGACGTTAACGGTCAGTGGTGCCTCGCCGGCTTCCGCCGACATCTTGGTGCGCACCTGGCCCGGGCGAACCACCAGCACTTTGGCGCCGGAGCCGCGCAGGGCCTCGCCGAGGTTGATGAAGAAGCCGTCCACGCCGGCCTTGGAGGCGCCGTAGACAAAGTTGGAGCGGCGCACGCGCATGCCGGCGACGGAGGACAGCGCCACGATGGTGCCGTGGCCCTGCTGCTGGAACTTCTGGCCGAGTAAGACTCCGAGGGAGACCGGTGCGGTGAAATTGGTCTGGGCCGAGGCAACTGCCTTAGCCTGGTCCTGCCAGAGTTCCTCCTGGTCACCGAGGGTGCCGAAGGCGATGATGGCGACGTCGACATCGCCACGTTCAAACGCGCGCTGGACGACGTCCGGGTGGCCCTCGAAGTCAGTCGCGTCAAAGTCCAGGACCTCGACGTCGCCACCGCGGGACTCGATGGTGGCGCGGGCCTCCGCGATACGTGGGGAGTCGGCACGAGCGGCCAGGGTGACCTTGGCCGGGCCGCGCTCGAGGAATTCCTCGACGATGCCGAGGCCGATCTCGGAGGTGCCGCCGAGAAGGAGGATGTGTTGTGCTTGGCCTACTGCATTCAGCATGAGGTTAATCCTTTCTAGTGCAGCTCGAGGCGGCGGGACATATCGGAGGCGAAGACGCCGGTCGGGTCGATGTTGTTGCGGGTCTTGAGCCATCCCTCGAGGCCCGGGTACATCTTGTGGAAGTTCTCCGCCGAGGTGCGGGACTCCTTGGCCAGGTAGAGGCGGCCACCAAATTCCATGACGCGCTTGTCCAGATCGTCGAGGAAGGTGCCCAGGCCCGGCTTGATGGGGAAGTCTACGCAGACATTCCAGCCCGGCATCGGGTAGGACAGCGGGGCCTTGTTACCCGGGCCGAAGAGCTTGAACACGTTGAGCGCGGAGTAGTGGCCGGAGCGCTGCATGTCCCGGATGATGTCCTTGAAGGGCTCGACGGCGTCGGTCGGCACCACGAACTGGTACTGCAGGAAGCCGTTGGAGCCGTAGCCGCGGTTCCACTCGCCGATGAGATCCAGCGGCTGGTAGAACTGCGTGAGGTTCTTGACCTGGTTACGGGCCGGGGCGCCCATGAGGTAGTAGGCCTCGCCGATAGCCATGAGCGAGAGCTTGTTCATGGTGAAGTTCGGGAAGATATCCGGAACGGTCATCAGCTGCGGGGCATTGAACTTCAGCGGATCTTTCGCCAGCTTCGGGTTCAGCTCCTCCAGCTGCTCTAGCGTGGCCAGGGAGCCGCGGGAAATGGTGGAGCGGCCCAGTTTCGGCTCTGGGGAGATGACGTCGAACCACGCGGAGGAATAGGTGTAATTGTGCTCCGATCCATCGGAGTGGAAGGCGATGGTTTCCTCGAGGTTATTGGTGCGGTCGGTATCCGCGATGAAGTAGGCGGTTTCCGTCTTCGTCATCTTGATCTTGGCGCGCAGGATGATGCCGGTCAGGCCCATGCCGCCGACGGTGGCCCAGAAAAGATCGCTGTTTTCACCTTCCGGGGTCAGGTGCAGCACGCGGCCGTCTGCCACGAGCAGCTCCATCGAGGCGACGTGGTCACCGAAAGAACCGGCGGAGTGGTGGTTCTTGCCGTGGATATCCGGGCCGATAGCACCACCGATGGTGACCTGGCGGGTGCCCGGCAGAACTGGAACCCACAGGCCATAGGGCAGGGCAGCCTTCATGAGCTGGTCGAGGGTGACGCCACCGTCGACGTCGACGATGCCCGACTCCGGGTCGATGGAGTGGATGTTGTTGAGTGGTTGCATGTCGATGACGAGGCCGCCGGCGTTCTGCGCGGGGTCACCGTAGGAGCGGCCCATACCGCGGGCGATGACGCCGCGGCGCAGGTGGGAAGGCTTATCAGCGTTATCCTCGGCCACCTGGGCGACGGCAGTCTTAATGACGTCGACGTCCGGGGTGGATAAAACATGGGCGGTTGTCGCCGCCGTGCGGCCCCAACCGTAGAGGGACTTCTCAGTAGTATGCAGTTCCATCTCTTACTCTTTAAATCGATGTGATGGGTCGGTTTTCTACACTACCTAGGCGGCAGTGGCTGTGGCGGGAGTGAAAACGTGAGATTAGGTACAAAAGCCAAGCAAACGGAACATTTGTGCCGTCCGGTTGTATGGTTTTCGGTCCTGTTTATGGCTAGTACAGATCCATGATCTGCCGGATTTCCTCGGGAAGTTCATCCTGCGAGGTGATCTCAGGGCCTTCATAAGAACGCAGGATTTCATAGACGCGGCCGCGCGAGGTGGAGTCGAGGATGGGCAGTTCCTCGGCGATGAGCCGCGTCATAAAACCATTGAGTGGCAGTGAGGTGTGCTCGGTAGCGAGGAAGTGCCCGTGGCGCTTGTCGTCCTCGGCGCGCTCATCTTGCGCCGCGCGCTGTGCCGGAGTGAGGTGCTCTTTTTTGGAGGAGTACATGCACGGTAGCCTACCGCCCGCCTAAAGTGGTGCGGTATGACTTCTCCCAAGCAAGACAATTATGCCCTGGATGACACCCTCGCCGGACGTATCACCCAAGCCACGGCCGTGGCGATCATGACCTCTTATCCGGATTGGATCAAGAACAAGACTGCGCTCGTGTCCGCCTATGTCCTGTCTTTCTTAGGCTTTGGTGCACTCGTGGCCATTACTAATGCCGAGAGCCACGAGGGGCAACCGGAGCCGGAGAAGCCGGAGGTGCCGCTGTGGGCGCTTCCGGTTGGCCTTGGTGCGCTTGTGGTTGGCGGCTGGTTGGGGATTAAGGCACAGCGGGGAATCGTTAGCTTTATCCGCCGCCGCGGCGTGGCAAAACCGTGGACGGTGTGGGGCGGAATCGGGGCCGCCATCGTGTTCATCCTCAGCGAGCTCGAAGCACGCGAGAACGCCGCTCGAAACTAAAAGTGCGTATGGTGGGGCACATGAGCTCACAGGTCACAGATTTGGCGCAGGTCCGCGCCAAACGTGGTGATTCTGCTCGAACCCTGCTGTGTCAGGTGTCCAACGTCCGCGCGGAAGCTGAGGTGCACCGCCAGATTGGTTTCTCGGACGCGCTCACGCTGGAAGAGCTTCATCATATTCTCGAGGTCTGCTTCGGACTGCCTCAAGAGGATTCGCCGTGGCACTTTTTTGAACATACCGATGCCCGCGGCCAACGAATCGATCCGAGCCATACCGTGCGCGAATTCTTAAGCCGCGAAGGCGAGCAGATTGATTATGCCTGGGGGCTGTGGGATTTCGAGATAGTCGTGGTGGAGACCTATCCGCGCGATAACGGCACGCCGGAGGCTCTGTGCGTGGGCGGCTCCGGATCTTTTCAGACACCGTTTGATCTCACCGCCGTGAATGCTGAGCTCACAGGCCAGGAAACCATTGATGAAGTTCTGGATCTTGTGGTTAGTCCCGTCCGCGCGCTCATTGAAAGAACCCGGCTCTATGACTTCGTTCCGCTCCTCCAAGCTTTGGACTTGCATCGCGAAGTCAGCATTGATGCTCGGGCGTACCGCCAGCTGCGTACTCTGCCGCGAGAAGTAACAAACGAAGGCAAGGACGCCTTTTGGTCGATGGCGCTGGCGCTGTCCTGTATGGGCGGGCGCGAGCTGACGGATTCCGTGGTGGAGACCGCCATGGCGGCGTTAGGCTGGGTCGACGATGACGGCGAGGAGCTTCGCGGTGCTGAGATTCGGGAGCTGTGCACGGCCTCCCTCAAGGTTCTTTCCTCCCTCGGCGCCTATGGTGAAGACGCCGTCGCACCCGTGGACCGCCTGGACATTTACCGCGCCCTCATCCGCGGGTAGAGTATTCCGCCGTGACTGAACCTACTTCCACCCTAAAGACACAGCTCGTGCGCTTTGTCTCCGTCGGTGTTTTCACTGCGGCCATCGACTATGGCCTCACCCTCTTCCTGACGTACCTAGGCCTGCACCGCTCCCTGGCCAAGGCGATCGGTTGGGTTTTCGGTACCATCGCCGCGTATGTGGCCAATGCTCGCTGGACTTTCGGTGCGCAAGTGTCTGGTCGTACCGCCGGTGCCGTGGGCATGCTGTACCTGTCTACCTTCGCCGTGCAGAACTTCCTGTATTGGGTGCTCAACGCTCCGCTGATCAGTCTGGGCTTCGAGGGCGCGCTGAAGGACACTATCGCTTTCGTCATCGCGCAGGGCGTGGCCACGGTGACTAACTTCGCCATTCAGCGCGTATTCATTTTTAAAGGCAAGTAACTATGGCTGGTCGCGCCGAACGCCTCTCACGATCGAATTCCCTGCACGCGCAGGGCGCGAAGTTCGCCATTACGGGAGCCATTGCCGCGCTTATCGACGTCTCCCTGACCTGGCTTTTTCAAATTGGTTTAGGGGTGTTCGGGGACGTGGGCTCCCGAACTGTTGGCTTTGCTGTGGGCACCTTCGTGGCTTATCTGCTGAACCGGCGCTGGACCTTCAACGCGCGGGCCTCGAAGCGCCGCTTCGCTGCCGTGTTTGCTACCTACGCCATGACCTATGCGATCAACATTCTGTTGTATCGCTGGGCCTTTCCCTTCTTTGATCACACGCTGGACTGGCCCTCGTCCTGGGCACTGGCGGTGGCTTTCGTGATAGCCCAAGGCACCGCCACACTCATCAACTTTTTTGTGCAGCGGTGGGTCATTTTCCGCAGCACGCGCAAGTCCTTTGAGGTTTAGGGCCTGCGGAAGTCTTCCTTGCGGCCGCGGTTGTGCAGGCGCAACCACTCTACAAAGCCCTTCACGTCATGTTGCTGGACCAGGAAAAACCAGCCAAAACGTGCGAATTCCTGCGGCAGCAGCTTGCGCATGCCGCGCTGCCACAGAAGGTAGCCGCGGTTGCGGTAGGTAAAGAAGCGCTTGAACTCGCCCTCCGGATATTGCGTATGCATTTTGCCACCGAGGATGGGCTTGAACTCGTCGGAGCCGTCCGGGTGCAGGTAGCTGGTGGTCAGCGCAGTGCCGAAGCTCAAGCCCGAGTTGACCAGGCGGCGGTGGTACTCCACCTCATCACCACGGATGAACAGGCGGTAATCTGGCACGCCGATGATCTCCATGGCCTCGGCGGAGATGAGCGCGCCGTTAAAAAGCGAGGCGATACCGGGCAGAAAGTCGCCCTCTAATTCGCTCATGTAGCGCCGCCATATCAGTCCCTGGCGAAGAGGGAAGGCGAGCTTGGCGGGCTCATTGATATTGCACACGGCGGGGGAGACTTCGTGGAGTGCGTTGTTTTCCGCAACGCGGTAGAGCTCCTCCAGCACGTGGTGGTCGGCGGGGCGGCCATCATCATCAGCGCACCACACTGCGTCCGCGCCGAGGGCGAGTGCGGTGAGGAATCCCAGCGCGAAGCCGCCCGCGCCACCGAGGTTGGTTTCGGAAGGCACATAGACGCCGCGCTCGCCGGCCAGTTCGTGGAGGAGATCCTCCACGGATTGTTCCGCACCGTTATCCACCACGATGACCCACTGCACCGGGTGTGTTTGGTTCACCACCTGTTCAAGGGAGGCGCGCAGCAGCTCCACGCGCTGGTGGGTGACGATCACAGCGGCCGTCGTTCCGGCCTGGGACAGAGTGGCAGTCATGCGTTCCATTGTGCCACCCGTGCTGAGCTATACGATGCTAGCCATGGCTGTAAAAGGTATTGAAGAGATGTGGGCTCCTTTTGGGATTTCCGTACAGGTCGGCGAGCTGACCTTGCGGGTGCTGCGCGATAGTGACATCGCCGCCATCCACGGTGTTAGCGCCGCTGCGATATTTGGTGAGCCGCTTCCGGAGTACACGTTCCCCTGGCTGAAAGAGAAACCGGACCCGAGCTTCCGGTGGGCGCACCGCGCGCAGATGTCCCCGGAAGAATGGTCGCTCGACTTCGGAGTGCATCTTGATGGTGAGATCATCGGCTCGGTGGATCTGCGGGCGAAGAATTTTCCCGATAACCATGAGGTTGTAACCGGATCGTGGATCTACCACCACCTTCAGGGCCGCGGTATTGGTACGCAGATTCGTCACGCCGTTGCGGTCTTCTGCTTTGATTACTTGGGCGCGCGCCAGCTGCGCTCGGAGTGGGAGCCGGGGAACGAGGCGTCCCAGGCGGTATCACGCAAGCTGGGCTACACCATCAACGGCAACAAAGCAGTGCTGCGCAAAGAGGATTACCAGCCGGGGCCGGAAGTGACTGTCAGTGGCATGACCGAGGAACTGCGCGCGATGTTGGGAATTAACTTCGCACTATGACGGAGATTTCGTGAAACGGAGTAAATTTGTACTCATTTTCACGGAAACTTGTAGAATGTTGGCATGCTTAACGCGCGGACCACCTCAAAAATCGACGCTCTTCTTGATCAGTATGCGGCGTTGCGGGAGGACGCCCCCGAGGCCATCGCGGAGATAGCACGCGCAGAGGTGGCCGAGTCAGTGTATAACTCGAACGCCATTGAGAATTCCACGCTGACTTTGGAGGACACCGAGAACATTCTGGCCGGGCTTACAACTAGGGCGCATGATTTGCGGGAAGTCTTTGAGGCCAAAAACCTGGCGGACGTGACTGAGGAACTTATTCGGGGCGTCGGTAAGCTCGATGCAAACCTCATTCTGAAACTGCATGGCATGTTGCTTCGCGGCATCAACGACGACTGGGCGGGGCGCTTTCGTCGAAGGGGAGAGTGGGTTCGCGTGGGCGCTCATATGGGGGCCAACCCTGAATACGTGGACAGGCTGGTGGACACAGCCATTGCCGAATACTACGAGGACACTAGCTTCTTTGTTGACCGAATCGCGCGGTTCCACGCGGAATTTGAAACCATCCATCCTTTTTCAGATGGTAATGGGCGCATCGGGCGCGTCATTATCAATCAACAACTCTTAGAGCTAGGGGCGCCACCCATCATCATTCCGAACAAAGGAAAAGAGCGCCACTACTACCCAGTGTTCCGTGGCTACCCGGTGAGTGGTGATTTTTCAGCGCTGAGCACGCTCATCGCGCAGCAGCTCGTCGAGTCCTTGCACAAGCGCATCACGCTCATGACCGCGCCGAGGGTAATTCGCCTGTCGGAATGGGCAAAGGTTAACGGTGTCTCTGGGTCCGTCGCCGCCAATAAGGCGGCGCGGGGTACCATTCCCGCCTTCCGACAGCGCGGAACGTGGATGATTGACGCGCAATATGTCAACGAGGCAGGTAGCAGGGGCTAAACGTTCTCCTCGTTATCGAAGCGCTTGCGCAGATCTCGCACGTACTGGCCCACCTCTGGGCCTTCGTACTCGCCGACGACCTCGGAGACCTCGCCCACCGAGCGAATCTGGCCGTGGTCGATCCATAGGGCGGTATCGCACAGCTGGGCCAAGAAGTCATTGGAGTGGGAAGCAAAGACCAGGATGCCGGAGCGCTTCACCAAGTCCTGGAGGCGCACGCGGGCCTTGGCCATGAAGGCGGCGTCGACGGCGCCGATGCCTTCGTCGAGAAGCAGGATCTCCGGCTCGATGGAGGTCACCACACCCAGCGCTAGGCGAACGCGCATACCGGTGGAATAAGTGCGCAGCGGCATGGAGAGGTAATCACCCAGCTCAGAGAATTCCGCGATCTCATCCATCTTGGCCTTCATCTGCTTGATGGTCTGGCCCAAGAAGAGGCCGCGGATGATGATGTTGTCATAGCCGGAAACCTCCGGGTCCATGCCCACGCCGAGGTCGAAGACTGGGGCAACGCGCCCGCGGACGTCGGCAGCGCCGCGCGTAGGTTCGTAGATGCCGGACAGCAGGCGCAGCAGAGTGGTTTTGCCCGCGCCGTTGTGGCCGACGAGGCCCACACGGTCGCCCTCGCGCAGGTGGAGGTTGATGTCTTTGAGTGCCTCCACCATGACCACGTTCTGGTCATTTTTGCCAATGGAGCCACCGGCCGTGGAGAGCATCGCCTTCTTGAGCGAACGGGATTTGGCATCAAAGATGGGAAAGTCCACGCAAGCGTTATACGTATCAATGGAAACCATGGACGATCCTTTCTAGACCCAGTAGGAGACACGGAAGCGCCACTGGCGCATGGCCAGTCCGGCGATGAGCAGGCCGGCGACGGTGCAGCCGATGACGATAAGCCAGTGATAACCGGCAACGGGTTCACCAATCATGGGGGCGCGGATGATCTCCATGTAGTGATAGAGCGGGTTGATCTCAGCGATGCGCGCGCGGCTGGCCACGGCACCTCCCTGCTCCTTCAGGGTGTTGGTCATCCACACGATAGGCGTGACGTAGAAGAGTAGCTGGGTCAGCGCTTCCAGCAGCGGGGCAACGTCACGGAAGCGGGTGGCGATGATGCCGAAGAACATGGCGACCCACACGCCGTTGACCAAGAAGAGCGCCAGCGCCGGGATGAACAGGAAGAACTCCCAGCCCAGGTGGCGAGGGAAGATGATGATGAGCAGCAGCCAGATGATGAGGTTGTGGCCCAAGAAGAGGGTTTGCCGCCACACTAAGCGGTAGACGTGCACCGATAGTGGTGCGGGCAGCTGTTTGATCAAGCCCTCGTTGTCGATGAAGACCGTTGAGCCTTCCTTAATGGCGCCCGAAATGAAGTTCCACATAATCAGGCCCACGGTCACGTGGGGCAGGAATTCTGCAACCGGGATCTGGAAAAGCATGGAGTACAGCAGGCCTAGGGCCGCGGCCATCACGCCGGTCGCGATGGTGATCCAGAAAGGACCCAGTACCGAGCGGCGGTAGCGCTGCTTGATGTCTTGGATGCCCAGCTTGAACCACAGCTCGCGCTGGCGCGCACCTTGCAACAGATCGGCGAAGGCCGCCGACATGGTCATGGAACGCGAGGCCGGCTCCTCGCCGGGTGCAGGCGCGGAGGTCATGCGGGCGACGTCGTCACGCAGGTTTTTCTTGTCTTGCACGCCCTTCACCCTAGCGCGCACATCCGCTAAAAACCTACACACACGCCCTTAACCTGGGAAAACACGAGCGAGCTGGGAAAATCTCGGGTTAGGAAAGATTTACGTAGGGCGTATAGAGTAGGGAGTCGATCCGACGATTCGAGGAAGGGTTGAAGCATGACGGAACAGTATGACGTCGCCAGCGTGCGAGGTCTTTACACTGGTCTGTCCGATGGTTGGACCTACCTGAACGCGCACGCCGCGCCGCAGATTGCAGAACGCGTGGCCTCTGGGGTTGCCCGTTCTTTCCGAATGTCCGCCACGGTGAAGCCTCTGGAGGATGCCGTGGGCGCACACTCGGCGCATCACGACCCCGGGGAGCTCCACGCGGCAGACATGTATGCTTCCGCGCGCCGAGCCGTGGCTGATCTCACGGGTGCGACGGCAGACCGCGTTATCCTCGGCCCGTCCCTGCCGGTGCTGTATCAATCTCTGGGAGTCGCACTGCGCCCGCTGCTGCGCCGCCAGTCCTCGGTGGTGCTCTCCCGTTTTGATTCTCCAGAGCTCACGCGCCCGTTTGCGCACGTGGGCGCCGATACTCGGTGGTCACAGCCAGACCTGGGCACGGGCGAGCTGCCGGCGTTCCAATACGCTGATCTGGTGGATGGCTCTACGCGGTTTGTTGCTTTTTCGGCTGCCCATGAGCTGCTGGGCACGGTCACGCCGGCGTCGGAGATTATTGATACGGTCCATGAGCGCTCGCGCGCCTGGGTGCTTGTCGACGTCTCCTCGATCGCCCCCTACCGTCTCCTCGACTTTGATGCGATTGGGGCGGATATCCTCGGCGTGGATGTGGGTGCTCTCGGTGGCCCGCAGATGGCAGCGCTGGTCTTCCGCGATACCGCGATGTTCCGCCGCCTCGATGAGCTTGTCGTTGGCCCGGTTTCCGCGGGCTTGGCGGGTGGCGTTGGCCCCCTAGTGGATCATGTGGCGGAACTCGCCGGCGGGGAGCGCGGTTCGCGCCGCGTGCGCCTGACGCGTTCGATGCAAGCTCTCTCCGGTTATATGGAGGATCTCACCGGGGATCTCTACAGCCTGTTGGGCACGCTGCCGGCCGTTCACGTCCTGGGAGTGACAGGGGAAGCGGCAGCCGACGCCTCCGATGACCGCCTCCCACGCCTCACCTTCGCTGTGCGGGACGTGCCTGCGGATGTGATTCACCGTCGCCTCTTTGACAATGGCCTGGTGACTACCATCGCCCCGCACACTCCACTGCTCACGGAGATGGGCGTGGAGGAGGTCGGCGGTGCCGTCACGGTCTCGCTGAGCCCGTTCAGCACGTACCACGACGTAGAGCACCTCACCCGCGTCGTGGCGTCGCTGGCTTAGACCTCGAGGACGAGCTTGCCCGTGACCTCGCCGGAGTCGAGGGCTTTGTGGGCTTCGGCGGCGCGAGCAAGCGCATACGTCGCGTGCAGGTAGTGCTTGACGCTGCCGTTCTCTAGCCAAGGCCAGACGTGTTTAACGGTATCCGCAACGATGGTGGCCTTGCCCTCCAACGAGCGGGAGCGCAGCGTGGTGCCCTGCAGGGTCAGGCGCTTGTTAAGCAGAATACCCATGTTGAGCTCGGCCTTCGTGCCACCCTGCATGCCGATGGTGACCATGTGGCCACCCTTAGCTAGCGCGATGAGGTTCTTCTTGAGGTACTTCGCGCCCATGATGTCGAGGATGACATCACATTGGTTTTTCAGCTCCTCGGCGAAGTCCTGCTCGTTGTAATTGATGAGGATGTCCGCACCGAGCTCCTTGCAGGTCTCGAGTTTTTCGTCCGAGCCAGCCGTCACGGCGACGGTGGCGCCCAGTTGCTTCGCCACCTGGATGGCGAAGGTGCCGATGCCGCCCGCGCCACCGTGGATGAGGATGGTCTGGCCTTCCGTGAGACCAGCCTCCATCGCGATGTTGGACCACACGGTGCAGGCCACCTCGATGACGGAGGCGGCCTCGGCAAAGGAATAGCCACGGGGGATGGGCAGCAGCTGGCCCTTGGGTACGGCGACGTATTCGGCATAGCCGCCGCCGGCCAGCAGTGCGCCGACCTTGGAGCCAACCTCGACGTCGGTGTTGCCTGCATCGACGACCTCGCCTGCGACTTCGAGGCCGATAATCTCCGATGCGCCCTGCGGCGGCGGGTAGTGTCCGCGGGCCTGGAGCAGGTCGGCGCGGTTTACGCCGGCGGCTTTGACCTTAACGAGGACTTCGCCGTCTTGGAGTTGTGGTTTATTGGTTTCCCCCAACTCCAGCGAGTGTGGGTCTTCCAGGTTGGTCTGAATGATGGCTTTCATGCCACACCACCGTACTTAAATCCAATCATCCTCGACGAGGAACGCATTGACCGTGATAGCAGCAGCATTGGCCTGGCCCATGGCCATCGCCACCTGTGCGCCTGGATTGACCACGTTGCCCACCGCCCAGACGCGCGGGTGGCTGGTGGCACCGGTGAGATCAGCCTCGATCAGGCTGCCGCCCATCGCCGGTGGCGGACTGTGGCGCTCGAGGTTGAGGTCAGCGAGGAACTCATCGTGGGGGCGGGGAATGGGCATGTAGAACAGCGCATCGACGGCATAGGTTGTACTCCCAACCAGGACTTTTCCGTCCTGGAAGGCGGTGACGGGGCCGTCGATAAGCGCAATGCCCCGCCGGGTCAGGTCCGCGCGCTGCTCGTCGGTGAACTCCATTCCGTTGGTGAAGAAGGTGATGTCCTTCGACCACTGGCGCAGCGTTGCCGCATGGTGGAAGGAGAACTCGCCGATGCAGAGCACGCCGAGCTTCTTGTCCGCTACCTCGTATCCGTGGCAGTAGGGGCAGTGGAGGACCGTATTTCCCCAGTTTTCTTCCAAGCCCGGGATGTTGGGGTGCTCGTCGTCCACGCCGCTGGCGACGATGATAGAGCGGGCAGCGATGGTCTCACCGTTGCTCAACGTGGCGGTGAGCGTGCGGTCATTATCGGTGACGGAATCCACGGTGGCGTTTAGGATCTGCGCGCCGTAGCTGCGCAGCTGTTCCTTGCCGCGCTCCTGGAACTCAAGGGGTGGCGTGCCCTCGAGGGCAATGACTCCATGAATTTCATGGGCGAAACGGTTGCGGGGAGTGGCGGAATCAACAATGAGCACGCTGCGGCGGGCGCGGACCATGACTAGGGCTGCCTGCAGGCCGGCCGCGCCACCGCCGATGATGAGGGTATCTACTGTCTGCATGGCCGCGAGTAAACCAGAGGAGGGTTTATATGGCAATGGTTTTCATTAATTTGTGGCAGGCGTCACGCCCAACCCTGACTTGGCCAAGTTAGTGTCGAAGGGTTGGGGTGTGGTGGGAATTCGTCAACATGAGGCATCGGCCAGAATTGCGAATGCGGCCCGTCGAAGGATGGCGCCTTGTGTATCCTTTGGATGTCGTTGAGCTTTTAAGGAGCAAGAAAGTAGCATGACCTACCCCTCCACCGTCTCTAAGGTGGGCATCCGATCGCGTGCCCTGCGTTTCGCACCGCGCCGCTCGGACTGGTCCCGCGCGACGATCGGGCGCGACCTTTCGGCAGGCCTCATGGTGGCCCTCGTCGCACTGCCCCTCGCGCTCGGCTTCGGCGTTGCGTCCGGTGTTGGCGCCGCAGCCGGAATTACGACGGCCATCGTCGCGGGCATCTTGGCCGCGGTCTTCGGTGGTAGCAATGTTCAGGTAAGCGGCCCGACCGGCGCAATGACCGTCGTGTTAATCCCCATCGTGGCCGACCATGGTGCCGATGGGGTGCTCGTTGTCGGCGTGCTGGCGGGACTCATGCTGCTCTTACTGGCATTCACCGGCGCTGGCCGCGCGATGAAGTACATGCCTTTGCCTGTCGTCGAAGGTTTCACAGCCGGTATTGCGGTGATCATCGGCCTCCAACAGCTGCCTGCTGCACTCGGTGTTGACGTCGACGGCGAGAAGGTCCTCGGGTTGGCGTGGGGCGCAATCAAAGCTTGGTTAGATGCCCCGGGATGGCAGGCGCCAGTGATGACCCTCGCGGTGGCGGCCGGAATCGTGGTTGCGGCGCGCGTTCGTAGTGGCTTTCCCGCGGCGCTGGTGTTGGTAGCTGCCGCGACGGCCATCAACATGCTGGCAGACAGTAACCTGAAGACAATCGGCTACATCCCGTCGACGTTGCCTGCTCCGCGCTTGCCGCACATCCCGTGGGAGCACCTGGATTCCTTGCTGTTGGCAGCGGTCGCCGTCGCAGCTCTCGGTGCGTTGGAATCGTTACTGTCTGCAACGGTTGCCGACGCGATGACTGTCGGCGACCGTCACGATCCCGACCGCGAGCTCTTTGGGCAGGGCGTGGCCAATGTCGTCGCGCCCCTGTTCGGCGGAATCCCCGCGACCGCCGCGATCGCCCGAACTGCCGTCAACGTGCGGGCCGGCGCAGGTACGCGCCTGGCGGCGGTGTTCCATTCGCTGCTTTTGCTCGTCGCAGTGCTCGTCGCGGCCCGGTGGGTGGGCGAGATTCCTCTCGCTGCGCTTGCCGGCGTGCTTATCGCCACTGCGATCCAGATGATCCATCCGCGGAACCTCCGCTCGGTGATGCGCGCCACCAAGGGCGACGGGGTCACCCTGCTTATTACGGCTGCCGCCACCGTCGTGTTCGACCTTGTCGTCGCCGTGCTCATTGGCCTTGTAATAGCGGGCTTCTTCGCGCTGCGCGATACCGCCCGCACGGCGGTGTTAGAGGCCGCTCCACTGGAGACAGGAGACCACCGCGACAAGGAACGCGAACTCCTCGATGAGCACATCGCCGCCTTCCGCTTGGAAGGCCCACTCTTCTTTGGCGCAGCGCACGATTTCCTCCTCGATCTCGCTGATGCTTCGTCGGTCAAGGTTGTCGTGCTCCGCATGCGCTATGTCACGACGATTGACGCCACTGGCGCCCAGATGCTCGCTGACACGATCGGGCGCCTTGAACGTCACGGCACCCGGGTCCTACTCTCAGCCACGAAGCCCGAACATGTTCCGGTGTTACGCGAACTCGGCGTATTTGACCAGCTTGCGCACGAGAATCACGTCTTCGACGACACTCTCGACGCCATCGCCCACGCCCGACTGCATGTCTCGCGCATTCAGCATGAGGAGTCGGATGGCGCACCCGCGGCGTCGCAAAGCAATCAGTAGGACGAGTAGCACTGGCGAACCTGCGGTTGTGAGGCGATTATCGGTGACGTGTTGAGCCGAATTCTTCTCCCGCGGCGGAGTCTAGTACTCTGAACGTGTTGCGCGCGGTGCATGCTGACGCGTGACGAGGAGGCGTGGCAGAGCGGCCGAATGCACTGGTCTTGAAAACCAGCGTGGGGAAACTCACCGCGGGTTCAAATCCCGCCGCCTCCGCCAATTGTTTTGGTGATTGCACCAGAATCTTGCGTATATTTAGCAGTGGCACTGGGCTATTCTGGTTCCATGGCCAATCGGCAAATATTCCTCCGCCCAGAGTACAGCCACCCAAGTTCGCTGTGGCCGTCTGAAGAACTCATAGTTTCTGGGGCTAATAGAATCGGATTCTATCTTCCTGAAGACTTAGGGATTGGGCCCGGTCTGGGAAGCGAAATCCTTGAGTGGACGGAGGAATTCCAGCAGAATTTCCTCGAGAAACCCGATAGCTTTTGCCAGCGTCCGCGTTGGAAGGACCAATTCGATAGATTTCGATGGTACGACGCGGGATGGCGTATTACTCGCCAATTAAGGGAGCTTTTTCCATCGGTACAGATTGTTCCCCAGTTCGCTCAATTCGTTTTCTCCGTTAATGAGCGAAGAGAAAATGCAGGGAAGAAGCCCTTATGCCTCCCCGGAGAACAACTCACAGGGTTTGTATGCATTAGGGATGTGAGGAATGACGATTAAGGGACGTTATCGCTCTACGGCGTCAGGCATTGTCTCCGTTGTTCATCGCTGCAGTCACCCAGCTCAGAACGCATCCCACTAGTAGGAACCCGCTAATTTGCAGGTGGGTGGCCCAGTTTCCGCCGCCGCCAGGCAAGGCGAGAAAAATTGAAAATGCAACTGCGGCAAGGCAGTGGAGGGTCAACCGGCTATGTGCGCCTAGACGTCGTTGTGGCCAGGCTTTTTCGATGGCCCAGCTCACTGCTATGAGAATGGCGTAAAAGGTGATTCCCGCTAAGGCTCCTGGAACAAGGTAGAGCATGGATTCATCTCCTCTCGGGGGGAATAATGGTTGTGGTAAGGAAGGCGGTTTCGTGATGTCAGAGGATAACTATTCGGCGTGGGTAGAGACTGATTATCTTTTCGGCTCCCCAGTCAATGCTCGCCGGCTATTGGAGTCTTACGAGCAAGTACTGGACGGAAAGGCTAAGGAGCACGACATCGATCTAGATGTGTAAGAACTATCTTCCGATCGAAGTGGAGTATTCACCTTCTGGCAGGGTGGAACCGGTTTAGTTTATCTGAGAGGAATTTTACCTATTTCCGGTAAACATCTCGTCGGTGAGCAACGCGCAGGACGAGCACCACGAGTTTTCCGTCTATGATTTCATAAACCACGCGATAGTGTCCGACTCGAATTCTGTACAGGTCATCTGAAGCTTTTAGTTTCTTTACTCCATCCGGGCGAGGGGTAACGGCTAAGTCTTCGATTGCAGCAAGTAGTCGCCTCTGTGTCGGCCTGTCGAGCTTGCGTAGCTCCTTGGCTGCGGATGCCTTATAGGTGATGTGATAAGTGGAGTTAGCCATAGAAGGCGATTAGGTGAGTCCGAGTTCTTTTTTGAGGTCTTCGTGTGAAATCTCTACGGCTTCTCCTCGGGCAATCTCTGCCGCCTGAACATCCTCACGATCTTCTAGTGCTTCGACTGCGCGGGCGAAAAATGAGGGAGAGACGACAAAAGCGCGAACACGGCTTCCACGGCTAGTGATGGCGACGGGTGTGTGCTGTGCCTCTTCAAGAATTTGGCTTTGGGATTGGCGGAATTGGCTGGATGCCACTGACATCGTTTTCATACTGCAAATGTACATCTTGTACATTTCGGTGGGCAAGGGTCGCGGGATATCGGGTTGCTGTTTATCCGATCCGCCCCGCCAGGATGCGAGATAGCGCCTCCGCTGCGGTGGCGGTGACCACCACGCTGGCAAGCGGCGAGAGGTCCGTGGGCTGCGGGGTGACTTCCACGATGGGGATGCCGCGCGCGTGGGCAATCTGCGGCAGGCCGGCGGCAGGGTAGACCACGCCGGAGGTTCCAACGATGAGCAGCGCGTCCGCGGTGGACATGCGGCGCTCGGCCTCGGCCCATTCGTCGTCGGGCAGGGCCTCGCCGAACCACACCACGCCCGGGCGCACGAGCCCGCCGCACACGGGGCACTCGGGTGGTGTGATGCTCTCGACTGGCTCTGTCGGGAGCGCGATGTTGCCGTCATACGGGGTATCGCAGTCGGTGCAGCGGAAGGCAAACAAGGAGCCATGCAGGTGAACCACGTCCTGGCTTCCGGCGCGCTCGTGCAGGTTATCGATGTTTTGCGTGGTCACCGTCATGCCGTGTGCGGCGGCGATTGCGCGGTGCCCGGCGTTGGGCTCGGCCCGCTGCGCCAGCTGGGCGCGCCACAGGTACCAGGCGAACATGGGCTTAGGCTCGGTACGCCATGCGCTTATCGACGCCATCGCAACCGGATCCACGTTCTCCCAAATGCCTGTCTGCGCATCGCGGTATGTGGCGATGCCGCTGTCCGCGCTCATGCCTGCGCCGGTGAACACCTCGACGTGGGTGGCATCAGAAAGAATCGAGTGTGCGCGCTCAAACAGGTGCTCCATGCATTTAGAGTACGGCGATGAGCACGCAGAATGCTATGGATGCAGTGAGGGCGATGCCCATGCGCCACAGGTAGCGCCGGCCCGGTTCGTGCGCGGTGTTGATCTGCAGCTTCGATGGATTCGTGGGGAAGACTGCCATGCACATGGGGTCTGTGGGCTCGTTGTAGACGCCCATGCCACCGGCAAAACGAAGTGCTTCGTTGCGAACCTTTTCATCATCGTCGGTTGGTATGGCTTTCACAGCCTTCGCAGATGTCAGCGTTAACCGGACGCCCTGAATCATGATGAACACGGTGAAGGCTATCCACGCGGCCACGAGGAGAAAGCCCGAGAAGGGGATATCCGGAATGACGGTGCAGACCGCAGTGAGGCACACGCAGGCCGTCATGGTGAGGACTGTCTGGGCAATGAACGTGGAGGTCTTTCCAGTGAGCAGCTCCGCGCGCTGTGCCGTGGCCTCGGAGAACGGAAGAGTTGACTCTGCCGGAACATCCATTGTTTTTCGAGCCAGCGAGATCGGCGGCACGCACAGCGGCAGCGCAATGGCGAACACAACGCCGATCCACACCAGGACCGTTGCGTTGAGGAAAGATTTGGGCTCGAAGCGGTCCGGGTTGCCCGAGCCATCGAAGTGGACCGGGATGGGATCAGGCACCGAGTCCCAACGCAGCAGCATGTACAGCAGCGTGAGAGCACACACCACAGCGGTGGCGACGTAATACTGGCGGCTTCTCATGGCAGTGAGCTTACAAGGTGGCCTGTTGTTGGCTGCGCTGCGGGAGTCGGATTCTTACATGGTTCCAGTCATAAGGTTCGCTTGGGGGCAAGTAAACCACCTGTGCCTAGGTAGATGGTTCGTTTGGGTGCAAACAAACCCTCTGACCAGAACCATGTGAGGGGAACCCTTTGTGGGGCAAGTAGTACTGACTCTTGGGGCTGATTGGCCGATGAAGGGGGCAAAGATGGTCCCTTCATATTGGTCTCTTCACTTTGGTCCTTTCACTGAGCAAAAGGACCATTTGGGCGCAGAAAACTGGCTGTAAAAGGTCCCTTTGTGGTGAGTAGGGACCAGAGTATGGGGACCAAACTATTGGGACCATGTGGCCAGGGTGATGTCGAGAAGGCGGAGCCGCCGGCTGAGGAGCTAGAAAACCTATCAGCCCGGGGCCGAAAGCTAGTCTGCCACGCCCTGCTCGGCCTCTAGGTCTTCGAGAGAGATGGTCTCCAGATCGCCTCGGTGGGCGGCGTCGGCTTCGGCCTCGAGCTCGGAGATGTGCTCTTGCCAGGCGTCGATGCCGCCGCGCAGCGAGTAGACGTTGCTGAAGCCGCGGGCGCGCAGGGCCTCGACGGCCTGGGCGGAGCGCAGGCCGCTGGCGCAGTAGAGGACGGCGAGGTCGGCGAGGTCTATGGGCGGGTTGTGGCCAGCGAGGATGTTATCGAGCGGGAGATGCTGCGAGCCCGGGATGAGGGAAGTGGCGCGTTCGGGGGCGGTGCGGACGTCGATAAGCGTGGCGTCCTCCGGGATGACGCGGACGTCGGTGGGGTTGTCGGGGCGCGCCGGGGTGGCGCCGTTCGCGCGCACGGGGATGTACTCCCAGGTCCCGGCGAGGGAATCGTAGTAGCCCAGCGTGCCGATGAGCGGGGTGCCGATGCCCGTGAGGAGTTTGAGCGCCTCGACGGCCAGGGCGGAGCCGGCCACGCCGACGACCGGTCCCAGCACGCCGGCCTGCGAGCAGGAGGGCACCTGCGGGTCGGTGGGGAAGAGGTCCTCGTAGACCGGGCCGTGGCCGGAGTGGAAGACGGTGAGCTGCGCGTCGTAGCCCAGAAGCGAGGCCCACACGTGCGGAATGCCCAGCTCATGGGCGGCCCAGGAGGCAAGGTGACGGGAGTAGAAGTTATCGGTTCCGTCGATGATAAGGTCAGCGCCGCGCAGTTGCTCCAGGGCGGTATCGGGCGTGAGGCGTGAGAACTGCTCGACGGTGCACTCCGGGTTGAGGGCGTTTAAGGCTTCGGCGGCGGATTCGGTCTTGGGCTGGCCTACGGTCGCCGTGGTGTGGATGACCTGGCGGTGCAGGTTGGAGAGGGAGACGAGGTCGTCGTCGAAAAGCAGGATGCATCCCACGCCCGCGCCGGCCAGGTAGAGCAGGGCAGGCGAGCCCAGGCCGCCGGCACCGATGACGGCGACGGTGGAAGAGCGAAGCTGTTCCTGTGTGGAGCTTCCCCAGAGGGTTTCCTGGCGTGCGTAGCGTGAACTCATTCCAGGCCTACCCAGGTGGTGGTGTCATCGGTGTGGAGCTGTTCCTTCCAGATGGGGACTTCCGCCTTGACGCGGTCGGCGCAGGTCGACGCCGCTTCGAAGGCGTCCTTGCGGTGCGCGGAGGCGGCGACGACGATGAACGCGGATTCGCCGATTTCTAGTGCTCCAGTCCGGTGCGCGCACCAGAGGCGGACGGCGGGGAAGGCGGCCGCGACCTCGCCGGCGACGCGCTCAATTTCCTGCTGGGCTGAGGGGTGCGCGGTGTAGGTAAGGAGTTTCACACCGCGGCCGGAGTCGTGGTTGCGCACGATGCCGTCGAATAAAACGACAGCACCCGTTTCCGGGGTAGCGATGTCCGGGGCCGTGATGGGCTCGGCGCTGATGTGCGCGCCGAGGAGACCGAAATCAGTGCTCATTGATGCCTTCCAGCTGGTTGATGATGTGGTGAAGAACTGGTTCGAGGACGGCGCAGCCGTCCTTGGCCGCACCCGTGGAGCCGGGCAGGGTCATGGCGAAAGTGGACCCGGTGACTCCGGCAACCGTGCGGGAGAGTGCCGCGGTGGGGATGGCCGCCGAGTGCGCGTAGAAGGCGTGGGCCAGGCCGGGCAGTTCGCGCTCGAGGTGTGGGGTGAGCGCTTCGACGGTCCGATCATCTGGTGTGATGCCGGTGCCGCCGGAGGTGAGGATGACGGAGGGTGCATCGGCAAAAGCGCTGGCCAGGGCGGAGTCAATGTCGGCGTCCGCGACGACGACGGGTTTCGGGGTATCGAAGCCCTGCTCACGCAGGAAGTTCACCAGGATAGGCCCGGAGCGGTCTTCGTACTCACCGGCGGCGGCGCGGGTCGAGGCAACGATAACCAGTGCGCGTCGGGTCATGAGAGCGGGAACACCTCCACGAGGTCGCCGGCTGAAAGCTGCGCGTTCGCCGGGATACGGATAAGGGCGTTGGCACCGATGGCCTGGGACATCAGGTGGGAGCTGGTGCCGCCGAGGAAGGAGGCTTGGGCGGTGCCGTCGGAGATGCTGATAGTTCCACGGCGGAACTGTTCGCGGTTGTTGAGGCCTTCGGCGGGCTCAGTAAGGTGTGCGCGAACCGGCTCCGAGGCATGTCCAAGGACGGGGGCCAAGTAGAGGCGGAAGCTTACCAGCGTGGAGATCGGGTTGCCGGGGAAGCAGACAACGGGGACCTCGCCCAAACGTGACAGGCCCTGCGGGCCGCCGGGCTGCTGCGCCACGTGGCCGAACCAGCCGTCCTCTTCAAAGATTTGACGGATGACCTCGAATTTTCCGTGGGAGATACCGCCGGAGGTCACGATGACATCGGGGCGATGGGTAATGACTGCTTCGGCGAGGTCCGCGCGCAGGGCAGATGGATCGTCATTCGTGCGCACGAATCCGGCTACGTCGATGCCATACTGCGCGGCCAGGGCCGCGAGCATCGGCGCATTGGAATCGGGAATGGTGGCCTCGCCGTCGCCGCCGATTTCCGCGCCACCGGTGCATATGAGGATGCGGGCGGGCGCGTACGTGAGGACCTCGGCCAAGCCTTGGGAGGCGAGGGTGGCGATGGAGGGGGCGTCGAGAAGCGCGTGCTCATTGATGAGGGTTGTGCCGGCCTTGACGTCGGAGCCCGCACGGCGGATGAACTGCTCAGGGGCTGCCGGCACAGTGACCGTGGCGCCCTCTTCCGGGAAGTGCGGGGGCTCGCAGTGCTCGACGGGGACGATGGTGACGGTGCCCTCGGGGATTTTCGCGCCGGTCATGATGGGCAGGGCGGTGCCTTGCTCGAGCGAGCCCGGGGGATCCCCCGCCGCGATAGTGCGGCCGACGGTGAAGGTGCCGCCGTCACATGTGGGAAGCGCATAGCCATCCATCTGCGAATTATCAAAAGGCGGAAGGTCCTGCTCCGCACGGTACGTCGCGGCGGCACGTCGGCTGAAGGCGCTGGTCAGGGGAGTGGACACCACTCGGGGTTGCGGAAGGGCCGCGCGAACGGCGGCGAGGTGTTCCTCATAGGTGCGCATCAGGTTCCTTCCTGTCACGGAGGCTGGCATAGTGGCAGCCATGGTTGACATACACTACTTTGCCGCAGCTCGCGCCGCCGCGGGGCGCGCGCAGGACACAGCGCAGGCAGCGACGCTGGGGGAGTTGCTCGACGTGTTGCGTGCTCGGCATACCGGCAGCACCGAGGCCGGAATGAGCTTCGCGGAGGTGCTGGAGCGCTGCACCTTCCTGGTGGATGGCGCGAGCGCTACCGAGGACGCCGTGCTTGCCGACGCCTCCCGCGTCGACGTCCTCCCACCCTTTGCTGGGGGTTAGTTTCGGCTGCGCAGGGGACTAGTAAAGAAGTTCACCACGCCGGAAACGATCGCGAGAACAATCGCGCCGATGATGGCGGCGCCCCAGCCGTCGATGACGAGTGAGTCCATTAGCGCGCTGACGAGGAGCAGGACCGCGCCGTTAATGACGAGCGCGAACAGGCCCAGTGTCAGGCAGGTCAGCGGGGCGCCGAGAAAGCGGAGCACTGGGGTGACGACCTCATTGACGATGATGAAGACCGCCGCGATGAGCAGGAAATTCTGGGTGCTAGCGGGGACGATGTCGATTCCGGGGACAATCGCCACCACGGCCCAGAAGGCCACCGCGACGGCAATGACGTTGAGTGCAAAATTGATAAATGTCTTCACAACTGCACTCTAACGCGGAAACTACTCCTCTGCAGCGAAGGCAGCGTCCCAGGCTTTAAGCAGGATGTCGGTTTCCTCAGCTGTGGTGACGGAAATGCGCACGCCCTCAGGGAAGGCGCGGACGAGAACGTCATTCTCGGCAAGCTGTGCAGCAACGTCCTGCGGGGAGCCCAGCTTCGCAATGGAGTCGGCGGCGAGCCAGATGTGGTTGGCCTGGGATTCCGGCACACCAAAGTCGGCGAAGTGCTCCACCAGGCGGTCGCGCTGCTCCACGGTCTCGTCGGTGCGCTCACGCAGCTCCTTCTGGGCGGCCAGCGAGGCCACAGCGCCAGCTTGTGCCACCGAGTTCACGGAGAACGGGATGGCCACCTTGCTTAGCGCCTCGATGATCTCGGCGTTGCCGAAGGCATAGCCTAAACGGATGCCGGCCAGGCCATAGGCCTTGGAGAAGGTGCGCAGGCCAATGACGTTGTCGTGAGTGTGGACGTAGTCGGTGGCCAGCGGGACGGCGTCGTTGCGGTTGTACTCGATGTAGGCCTCATCGAGTGCCACGATGACGTCCTTCGGGACCTTGGCCAGGAAGGCGTCGAACTCCTCCTTGGTGATGATGGAGCCGGTGGGGTTATTCGGGTTGCACACGAAGATCAGGCGGGTCTTGTCCGTGATGGCAGCCGCCATGGCCTCCAAGTCCACGCGGTGATCCGCGGTGAGCGGAACCTTGACCGGGGTAGCGCCCACGACCTGCGCGAAGATGGGATAAGCCTCGAAGGAGCGCCACGGGAAGACAATCTCATCACCGGGCACGGAGGTGATCTGCACCAGCTGCTGGCAAATGGCGGAGGACCCCGCACCGGTGGTGACCTGCTCTGGGGTGACACCGAGGTTTTCGGCGAGTGCCTTGCGGATTTCCACTGCACCCATGTCCGGGTAGCGGTTAACGTGCGCGGCAGCAGTCTCCATGGCCTTGAGCGCGCCGGGCAGCGGCTCCTGAGTTGCCTCGTTGGAGGAGAGCTTCAAGGCGTGCTCGGCATTCTTGCCGGGGACGTAGGCGGGCAGGGAGGAAAGGTCTGGTCGAATCATGTTCTCTACCTTAGGCGTTGCGGGGGCCGCGGGGCCCGAAGTCGAAATCAGCGGTCTGGGGGCCGAAGGCCTGGAGTCCCTTCGGTGCATCGAAAGGATCGAGGCGCACCTCGAGGAAGGCGCCGCGCTCCGGGTGGGCGGCGATATCCTCCAGGGCCGTGGCCAGCTCGCCTTCGGTCGATGCCACGTAGGACTCCATCGAGGTGTCCTTCTTGAAGACCTTCGGCAGCGCCGTGTAATCCCACATCTGGATCTCGTTGTACTCGCGCTCCATGCCCAGGATGTAGCGCTCGATGGTGTAGCCATCGTTGTTGACCAGCACGATGATGGGCTTGAGATCCTGGCGCAGGATGGTGGAGAGCTCCTGGGCGGTGAGCTGGAAAGAGCCATCGCCGATGAAGAGGACGTGGCGGCGCTCGGGGTTGGCCAGCTGCGAGCCCAGCACGCAGGGGAGGGTAAAGCCGATGGAACCCCAGATGGTGGAGTTAATGTACTGCACACCCTCGGGCATGCGCTGCTGGCCCAAACCGATATTGGAGGTGCCGGCCTCGGCGATGACCACGTCATCTTCCTGGATGAAGCCGAGCATCTGCGGCCAGATGCGCTCCTGGGTCAGCGGGGCATCCGGGTTCGGCTCGAAGGGCTCGGGCTCGAAAGCCGCGCTTGTCGATGCCCCGGCTTCCGGGATGCGGTCGAGGAGGACGTCGAGAAGCTCCAGCGTATTGATGCCCACGAAGTACTCGCCGTCAGCGTTGAGGTGCTGGTCGCCGAAGTTATAGACGCGGGCATCGGCCAGGTTGTGGGTGAAGGAGCCGGAGTTAACCTCGATGAAGCGCGGGTTCGTGGTGACCAGGAAATCGGATTTTTCGATGCGCTCCTGCACACCCGGGGCCGACGCCGCGCCGTTGTAGGTGCCGATGAAGAGCGGGTGGCGCTCGGACAAGATGGCCTTGCCGGAGGAGAGCTGGGAGTAGGGCAGCTGGGCCTTGTCGATGATGGCGCGGAATTTCTCAGTGAAACCGTGGCGGTTGGTGTCCTGGTCGATGAGGATGATCGGGTCCTTGGCCTTCGCGAGGTGCTCCAGCACGTAGTCCGCAGCGGCGTTCAGGCGCTCGGGATCGGAGGGGGCGAGCTCGGTGGAGAAAGGCTCGTCGGGGACCTCGATGGTCAGGTGAGTGATATCGGAAGGAATCTGGATGTGGACCGGGCGCTTCTCGCGCAGGCAGGTGTGCAGGGCGCGGTCGAATTCCTCGACCACGTTCATGGGGGACACACGCGTGGCTACTTCGGTGAAGGGTGCAAAGGAATCCAGCATGTTGGCAAAGTCGCCGTCGGCAAGCGAGTGGTGCAGGTTCCAGCGGAACTCCGTGGCGTACTGCGGCGGCGCGCCCGCCAGCGACACCAGCGGGACGTGTTCGGCACGTGCACCGGCGATGCCGTTGAGGGCGGAAAGCTCGCCCACGCCATAGGTGGTGAGCAGGCAGCCGACGCCTTTCTGGCGGGCATAGCCATCGGCGGCATAGGCGGCGTTGAGCTCGTTGCAGGCGCCGACGAAGCGGATGCCCTCGGAGGCCTCGATCTGCTCGAGGAAGCTCAGGTTGAAGTCACCGGGCACGCCGATGATTTCAGTAATGCCGATGGCCTTGAGGCGGTCCAGGATGAAATCACCAATGGTGGTCTGCATGAGAGGGTCCTTTCTATTTGTTTCGGGCGTCGTGGCGCTTCTTGCCCAGCCAGATGAGGGCCAAGGTCACAATCCAACAGGGTAGGACAATGGCGCCGGTGCGGTAGTCGGGCAACATGAACATCAAAACGATGACGAGAGCGAAGAAGGCCAAGCACAGGTAGTTGGCGATGGGGTAGAGGGGTGCGCGGAAGGCGGCGTTCGGGCAGCGCTTGCGGAAGTTCAGGTGTGCTACGGCAATGGCGGACCAGGAGATGAGCTCCGCGCCAACAATGATGGCGAGGAGAACAATCAGGATCTTGCCCTCGAAGAGGAAGTTAAGCAGCACAGCCGAGCCCATGAGTAGGGCGTTGAAAAGCAGAGCGCGAACCGGCACGCCCTTGGCGCTGACGGAATTGAAGAAGGGCGGGGCTTGGCCGCCGCGGGAAAGATCCCGCAACATGCGCGCGCCGGAGAAGGTCATGGTGTTGAACACGGAGACGGCGGCAACGAGCACGATGAGGTTGAGGCCCGTGGCCGCGGCACTAATGCCCAAGGTGCTCAGCGCGCGCACGAAGGGCGAGGTGGAGGTATCCAGTTCGTTCCACGGAGCGAGCAGCACGATGATGCCGATGCCGCCGACGTAGAAGATGAGAATGCGCCAGATCACGTTGTTGATGGCCTTGGGCAGGCTCTTGGCGGGATCCTGCGCCTCGCCCGCGGCGGTGCCGATGGAGATGATGCCGCCGAAGGAGAAAATTACGGCGACGAGGGAGAAGAGCACACCGGCGGCACCGTTGGGGAAGAAGCCGCCGTGCTCGGTGATATTGCTCAAGCCGAGGGCGGGCTCCGGGGTAAGGCCGAAGACGATGGCCGCGCCGACGACGATCATGAGGATGAGTGCGACGACCTTGATGAGGGAGAGCCAGAACTCCGCCTCGGCGAAGGCGCCGACGTGCACCAGGTTGATGGCGGTGACGATGACGAGCGCGACGAGGGCGGTGAGCCAGTGCGTGATGCCGGGGAACCAGAAGTCCATGATGGTGCCCGCGGCGGTGAGCTCCACCATGCCGACGACGATGGTGGTAAACCACCAGTTCCAGCCGGTGACAAAGCCGGCAATAGGGCCGATGTACTCGCGGGCGTAGGCGCTGAAGGAGCCGGCGACGGGGTGCTCCACGGCCATCTCACCGAGCATGCGCATGATGAGGAAGATGATGAAGCCGCCGATGGCGTAGGCGGCGATAACGCCGGGACCAGCCTCCTGGATGGAGGCACCGGAGCCCAAGAAGAGGCCCGTGCCGATGCATGAGCCGAAGGCGATCATTTGCAGGTGGCGCGATTTCATGCCGCGCTGCAGGCCGTCGTCTGCACTGGTGTTATCGCTGGCGACAACGTCCTGTGCCCTGACGGAATTGTTGGTTGTGGTCATGTAGACGCCCTTCATGAACGTATATGTGTGACGTGGGTCATTTAGCTGTAGGAGATTATTGCGCAGCACAGTTTTGTTTGTCACTAGACAATATTCGGAAGTATCTTTGACATATGTCAAAAGTGACACCCCCGCAGCTGACGAGCATCCAGGATATCGTCGACGAATGCGCCCAGATCCTGCAGCGCTCCGTCGAGGTGACCACCCCCGCCATCGCGGTGATTGCCGCCAGTGCCCAGATTGGTGCCATCGATAAGAACCGTGCCGCCTCTATTCTGAACCGCACCCCACCCCCGGAGCCGATCCCGTGGATGCTGAGTTTCGGTATTCAAGAGGCGGTTCTGCCGGTTCGCCTGCCCGCCAACCCGGGCTATGACATGCTGCCCCGTGTGGTCATCCCCCTCCGTCATGAGGATCGGCTCGTGGGCTACCTGTGGATTATTGATGAGCCCGCGCTGGGCGATGCCCCCTTGGTCCGCCTCGGTTCTTTAACGGCTCCGCTAGCCAGGCTTATCGACGAACGCGATGCTCCCCTCGCCGCCCGCGCCCAACAGCTCGGCGAGCTGGCCCGCGAGGTGCTCACCGGTGATCCGGCCGCGCTGGCGGGTGCCCGGGAGCGCGATCTCCTGCCCTCCGATGGTGAGCTGACCGTGCATCGCGTGCTGGTGGAAGGCGACCAGCGTGCGGTGGCCGTGGAACTTGCCCGCCCGTTGGTGCGCCGGCCCTTCTTGGTCGCGGATTCCCATGATTCCCTCGTACTCATTGAGTGCCGTCGCGATGACAAGGACACCGAAGCCCTCATGGAGGAGCTGCAGAGTGCCGCGCTTGTCGCCGGCGCTGAGGTGGTGGCGCGTGGCTCGGCGCCGACGGCCCCGCAGGCGCGACTCATGGCGGACGTGGCCAAACTCTGTGGCCAGGATTCGCTGCGCTGGGAGGAGGCGGGCGCGTGGCGGCTGCTGCGCGGGTGGGAGCTGACCCCAGCGACGGTGGTGGAGATGAGCCCGGATGCCGCCGTGCTTCTCGACGACCCCCGCAACTCCTACTGGCACACCCTGCTGACCTGTTTTGAGCATTCCCGCAACGTCTCCGCGACCGCTGCTGCGCTCTACATCCACCGTGCCACGCTGCACTACCGCTTGGACCGCGTCCGCGAGATTCTCGGGCCTGGCGTGCTGGATGATGGCTGGCGCTGCGCGGCTCTCTACGTGGCTCTCAAGCTGCATGCGGCGCTTCAGGGAAAGAATAGGGAAGCCCCATTTTGTCCCTAGGGGAAGCGCTCAGGTAGAGTGATGGACGATTCATTGCGAATCGCTGGAGACGTGCCAGAGCGGCCGAATGGGGCTCCCTGCTAAGGAGTTGACTTACTTGCGTAGGTCCGGAGGTTCAAATCCTCTCGTCTCCGCAAACTACAGAACCCGAGTCATCGTTTTACCGGTGGCTCGGGATTTTACGTTTTCAGTCGCTTCGTATGTCGGCAGCCCGTGAGCAGAGGGCTTAAGGGACATTTCGTGTGGATTTGCGGCGT
>NZ_KV805051.1:0-30181 GCF_001811515.1 Corynebacterium sp. HMSC076G08
ATATCAGGTGTCTACCTAACAGGGGTCAGGTCCCTTATCCAATACTTGCAGCGCCAACTGGAATTGTCTCCAGCCGACCGGCTACCGAAGCTGTTCCACACCTACCCGCACAATCCCATCGTGCCGTTTTCTCGCACAGGAGCACCTGACAGCTGGGGCGAGTTGCCTCTCTGGCGCGTCTAATCTTTGCGGTAGTAGTCGCATTCGTACCCGTCTGCGTCGAGTGTCATGGCGTGGACGAGTAGGTCACGAGCGACTGCTTGGACGATGTTCTCGACGAGTTTCTCGCCGTAGTTCTTCAGCCGCCCCCACTTGCATCCGGTTGTGACACCGCTGTAGGACTCACTTCCAGCACTCCCATGTTCGGGCTAGACGCAGCCTGCGCGGAATCGGCAAGCAAATAGCGAAAGCCAAACGCGCTGTTGACGGCGATATCGCAATCAAGCGCAACCGCTATATCGATCTTTCCGCCCCAAACAAGAAGGTCAACTACGCTCTTGCCGCCAAACACCGAGCCCTAGCCGGAATTAAAGGCTATGAAACCGACCTGACTACTCTTCCCGCTAGTGAGGTTATCGGGCATTACCGCAGGCTATTCAACATTGAAAAGTCGTTTCGGATGTCGAAATCAGACCTGAAAGCACGCCCAATCTACGCCAGGAAACAAGACTCGATCACAGCCCACCTCAACATCGTCATCGCAGCCCTAGCCGTGGCCCACCTGATGGAGACCCGCAGTGGTCAATCCATCAAACGCCTCGTGAGAACACTCAAGAAATACCGCAGCTTTCAACTCGTCGTTGGCGGCGAAACCATCCACGCCGCAGTACCACTACCCCCGGAAATCCAAACCCTCGTCAACACCATCACCACCCCAACCCTTCGGCACTAATTTGAGCCAAGTCAGGTTAGTGTTCGCGTCGCTCCCTGCGGCGCCATTCACGCGTATGGCACCGTAGGGGCGTCGCCAAGCGCCCGCTCCCCCTCTCCGCCCGCCCAGCACCCACCCCAAACACCAACAACCCCCGCCTCCTCACATGGTCTCCCATGTGTGTTTGGAGGTGGGGGTTGTGGTGGTGTCAGTACAGAAACTTAGGCGTTCAACGGCCTAGGAGGTGCCTAGTTGATGCGGCCGGTTTCCTTGCGGTACTGGCGGTAGTAGCGGCGGCCATACTTGACGGAGACGATAGCCAGGATGGCTACGACGACGCTGGCGATGGCGCCCACAATCAGGTTGATCTGGTAGTCAGCACCGGCGGTGCCCTGCGGGTACAGCTTGGTGCCGAAGCCCCAGATCAGGATGCCCAGCGCCGGCAGGATCGAGAGAACCAAGCCCATGCCCACCCAGGTGGAGGTGCGCAGCAAAGAAGAGTGCGGTGCACTGTAAGAAACGGGGTCATATCCCTCGATGTAGGAGTCCTGAATCTTACCGGAGAACTCCGGGTAGGTCTCGCTGTGGTGATCAGCAACTGCCGGGTTGAGGTCGCTCATGGCTGAAACTTTCTCTCGTTCCTGTTAATCCTGTGAATGACTATAGCTTAGTCGTCCTTGCCGCGGAAAGCAGCACGTGCACGTTCGCGGGTAACCGCGGAAACCGCGGTCAGCGGCACACCAGCCGGGCAGACGTCGGCGCACTCGCCGTAGAGCGAGCAGTGGCCGAAGTTCTGCTCCAGATCGTCCACCATGTTGCGTGCGCGGCGTCCACGCTCTTCCTTGCCCAGCGGCATGAGGGAGAGGTGAACCAGCTTGGCGCCGGTGAACAGGTGAGCAGCACCGTTCGGGCAGGATGCCACGCAGGCACCGCAGCCGATGCAGGCGGCGTGATCCAGGGCGTACTCGGAGGTCTCGTGGTTGACGTGCAGGGTGTCAGCGTCCGGAGCGGTACCCGCATCCATGGACACGTAGCCGCCCTGCTCCATGACGTGGTCCAGCTTGGCGCGGTCCACGATCATGTCCTTGATGACCGGGTAGGCAGCGGAGCGGAAAGGCTCCAGCTTGATGGTGTCGCCATCCTTGAACTGGAACAGGCGCTGCTGGCAGGCCGGGGTGTTCTGACCCGGGCCATGCGGGCGACCGTTGACCAGGAGGCCACAGGTACCACAGATGCCCTCACGGCAGTCGGAAGCGAATGCGAACGGCTCGGTGCCGGCCTCAATGAGGCCGTCGTTGACGTGGTCGAGCAGCTCCAGAATGGACATCTGCTCGGCGGCGTCGTCAACCTGCACGGTTTCGAACTTGCCTTCTTGCGTCGGTCCGGCTTGACGCCAGATCTCAAGTGTCAGTTTCATTACTTGTAGTTCCTTGTCATCAGCGGGATCGAATCAAAGTACAGCGGCTCAGCGTGGCGGATGAACTCGCCCTCAGCAGCGCCCGGCTCCCATGCGGAAACGAAGCACCAGTTCTCGTCATCGCGCTCGGCCTCGCCGTCCTCGGAGAGGTGGTCCTCGCGGAAGTGAGCACCACAGGACTCGTCGCGGTCAAGGGCGTCAATACACATGAGCTCACCCAGGTCGATGTAGTCAGCAACGCGCAGACCATACTCGAGGACCTGGTTCATGTCGTTAGCGTCACCAGTGATGCGGACGTTAGCCCAGAAGTCCTTGCGCAGTGCGCGGACCTTCTCGATGGCAACCTTGAGGTCCTCGACATTACGGGACACACCACAGCCCCAGTAGAGGATGTCACCCAGCTGGCGGTGGTAGTACGCCGGGCCGTGCGGATCCTCGCCCTGGATGGACATGAGGCGGTCGATGCGAGCCTGTGCGCGAGCAACGGCGTCGTTAGCCTCGGCGGAATCCTCGGCCAGCTTGGCCTCACCCAGGTGGTGAGCCAGGTAGTTCGGGATAGTGAACGGCAGGGTGAACCAGCCATCAACGGAAGCGGACAGCAGGGAGTTAGCACCCAGGCGGTTCGCACCGTGGTAGGTCCAGGAGCACTCACCGGCGGCGAAGAGGCCGTCGATGGCGGTCATCTCGTTGAAGTCCGTCCACAGGCCACCCATGGTGAAGTGGCAGGTCGGAGCGATACGCATCGGGGTCTCGTAGGCGGACTCACCGATGGCCTCTTCGTACATCTCGATGAGGTTGGAGTAACGCTCGCGGATCTTGTCCTTGCCCAGACGCTCGATGGCGTCGCGGAAGTCCAGGTACACGGAGTTGTGCAGCGGACCAACGCCCAGACCCTTGTTGATCTGCTGGGAAATGGCACGGGAAGCCACGTCACGCGGGACGAGGTTACCGAAGGCCGGGTAGCGGCGCTCTAGGAAGTAGTCGCGCTCCTCTTCCGGAATCTCGTTAGCAGGACGGTCATCGCCCTCCTTGATCGGAGACCAGATGCGGCCGTCGTTACGCAGCGACTCAGACATGAGGATGGTCTTGGACTGCCACTCGGAATTGACCGGCAGGCCGGTCGGGTGGAACTGGATGAATGCCGGGGAAGCCAGGTAAGCACCAGCCTCGTACGCACGCATCATGGCGCCAGCGTTGGAGTTCTTAGCCAGCGTGGACATGTGGTAGACGTTGCCGTAACCGCCGGTACCGAGGATGACTGCGTGGCCGGTGAAGGCCTTGAGCTCGCCGGTGATGAGGTTACGGGTCACAATGCCGCCGGCACGCTTGGTGCCGTTGTCGTTGTAGGTGATGACGTCCTGCATATCGTGGTGAGCGAAGAGCTCCACGTTGCCCAGGCCAATCTGGCGGTACAGCGCAGAAGTGGTGGACAGCTGCAGCTGCTGGCCTGTTTGACCACGGGTGTAGTAGGTGCGGGAGACCTGCACGCCACCGAAGGAACGGGTAGCCAGGGTGCCGCCGTACTCGCGAGCGAACGGAGCGCCGATGGCGTTCATGTGGTCGATGACGCGGATGGACTCATAAGCCAGGCGCCAGCAGTCGGACTCGCGGCAGCGGTAGTCGCCGCCCTTGACGGTGTCCTTGGTGTGGCGGTAGGCGGAGTCGTTATCCACCTTCTTGTGGCGGGAAGAGTTCACACCACCCTGCGCAGCAATGGAGTGCGCGCGACGCGGGGAATCGTGGTAGGTGAAGACCTTCACCTTGTATCCCAACTCGCCGAGGGCAGCCGCAGCGGAACCAGCAGCCAGGCCGGTACCGACGACGATGATTTCGAACTTGCGGCGGTTCAGCGGGGAGACCAGCTCCATGTGGTCCTTCTGGTAGCTCCACATGTCCTTCATCGGGACGCCGTGCGGCTCGTGGGACTCCAGGATGCGGCCCGGCTTGACACCCGGGACGATGGACTGCGGGTGCGAGAAGTTCGGGTGCTCGCGCTTGAGTTCAGTATTCGCGTTAGTCATGGGTTCAAAACTCCTTTAGCTGACCCAGCCCAGGGCGACGGACAACGGCATAACGATGTTTGCCAGGCACACGACGGCCGGGACGATGTACGCCAGGATGACAAAGACCTCGCGCCACTTAGCACCGGTAATGCCCAGGTCGGAAGCCGCAAGGCGGATGCCGTGGGTCAGGTGCAGGAAGAGGCAGAGCATGGCAACGATGTAAATGATGGTCACCGGCCAGCGGGAGAAGGTAGCGATCATGTTGGCCTTCACTTCGCCATGAGCGAAAGCCTCCGGAGCGATCGGCTGAACACCCATCGTCAGGTCCAAGATGTGGAAGACGATGAACAGGAGCAGCACGACGCCGGTCACCAGCATGGTCTTCGTTGCGAAGGAATCCATGCCGCCCATCAGGTTGGTGCGCTTGAACTTACCGCGGGATGCCTTGGAGCGAGCGGTCAGCGCAAAGGCGCCGTAAATGTGGGCGATCACGCACGCCAGCAAGACGATGCGGATGATCCACAGAAGGTGCCCGCTCGGAATCAGCGGATCACCCATGCTGCGCAGGAATGCGCCGTAGGCATCGATGGCTTCCTCGCCATTGTGGGCCGGCAGGTAGAGCTTCAAGTTGCCGGCCATGTGTCCTACAACGAACAGCGCGAAGAACAGACCGGTAATTGCCATCGTCAGTTTCAAAGCCCAGGACGGAATTCCTGGCTTAGGACGAATCGTTTCATTAGTAATGCGGCCGTGAGCAAGGGCTTCACGGTCAGGATTTTTTACAGACATGACACCTCCATTGTCGCCCTTACCTTACGCAGGACTGCGCGCTGACCACTACTTATCCCTTTGCTTTTAACGCCCCCTCCCCCACCTACAGGCCCCTGACAGAAATGAGTTAAGGCAAGGGTTGCCTTAAGTGTCCCCCGACTTATGCCGGTCTACCTTGATCACTTCGCTTTACGCAATATTAACCTTGCGAAAACATTTCGCGGTTGAGACTTTTGTCACAGGGTGTGACTCGAGTGACGACCCTACCCCTTTAGGTGTCAAACTTTCGCTTGGTACACACCCCTCACCGCCCCTTCACGCCCCGCTAACACCCCCACTTCGCAGCGAAGTTAAAATGCTTCACACATTCCTTGCAAAACTATTGTTATGACCGAAAGGCACTAGGTAACCTAGCTCACATGAGCAAGACATACGTAGGTTCGCGCCTGCGCCAGCTGCGCCGCGAACGTGATCTCAGCCAAGCCTCCCTCGCCGCTACGCTGGGGCTTTCCGCTAGTTACGTTAATCAGATTGAACATGACGTACGCCCCCTCACCGTTCCGGTCTTGCTTAGGATTACTGAAGCATTTGGTGTGGATGCCACTTTCTTTTCCCGTGACGATGACTCGCGGCTACTCGCCGAGATTCAAGATGTCGTCCAGGACCAAGAAATCTGCCCCTCCCCCGTGGAATTACAGGAATTGTCCGAACTGGTTTACAACCACCCCACCGTTGCGCGCACGCTCGTCGACATTCACCGCCGCTACCGCAATATCCGCGACAAGCTTTCCCTCGCCACCGATACCCGCCGCTCCGACGGCAACCAGGCGCTGTCCATGCCGCACGATGAGGTTCGGGATTTCTTCTATGCCCGCCAGAATTATCTCGATGAGTTAGATCAGCATGCAGAGGCGATCTCCGCGGAGCTCGACGTCGTCCCCTTCCACATCCGCGACATCGAACAGGCTCTGGACGACAGACTCACCACCCAGCACGGCGTGGAGATCCTCACCACCGATCGCATGGATGGCACGCTGCACCGCTTCGACAAGGACAGCGGGACCCTTCGCCTTGCCAGCCGGCTGAGCGTCGGCCAGCGCGCCTTCCGCATGGCAGCTGAGCTTGGCTTCCTCGAAGCGGGCGCGCTTTTCGACGAGCTCGTGGAGGAAGAACCGTTTACTTCAGAGGCCTCCATCAACTTGGCCAAGCGGGGTATCGCCAATTATTACGCTGCGGCCACGCTCCTCCCGTATGGCCTCATCCATAGCGAAGCCGAACAGTCGGGGTACGACGTGGAATACCTCTGCAATGTCTTCGGAGTGGGCTACGAGACGATTGCCTCCCGCCTCTCCACGCTGCAGCGCCCCAACAAGCGCGGCATCCCCTTTACCTTCGTGCGCGTTGACCGCGCCGGCAACATGTCCAAACGCCAATCCGCCACCGGCGTGCACTTCTCCAACTCCGGCGGCACCTGCCCCCTATGGAATGTGTACGAGTCCTTCTCACACCCCAACACCATTTCCCGCCAGTTGGCGCAGATGCCAGATGGGCGCAATTACCTATGGATCTCACGAACGGTGAGCTACCCACAAGGCCGTTTTGGGGATACGAACAAGCTCTTTTCCATCGGTCTGGGCTGCGAGGCACGCCATGCTAATCGCACCGTGTACGCCCAGGGGCTAGACCTCAATGCCCTTTCCGCCGCCACTCCCATTGGCGCCGGCTGCCGCACCTGCCCGCGCCAGAATTGCTCCCAGCGGGCATTTCCCGCCATTAACGAACAGCTTGTCGTCGACGCCCACCGCTCTGCAGTGGCACCCTATTAACTAAAGCTAGTTAACGGCGTAATCGCGCAGGTTTTAAATCATCCATCTTTACGCCGTTAACGCAGATGAATCTTAAAAGCTGGGGAGCACTCTCCATCGAGCGAAAGCCTCCGAAGAAAGATACTGAAGCAAGAAAGGGGCCTACTTAGTGCGATGAGCTGGAATTATGACCCAAACCCTCGGCGCTATACATTGTCCTACAAGCCCCACCCCATGGTTTTCATTGCCAAATCTGATGGATTTTCCCGACTCGGTTGTTCTATCATGGTCAGCGACCGATAATCACCAACAGAAAGGATTATTATTATGTCCAGCTTTGGCGAGAACTTCCTTGGCCAGATCCAGAAGCTCGTGCTGACGATCGTCAACGCACCGTTCGCACTGTCTTCCAAGCTCTTCGGCTAAGGCCAGTCGCGCTTCGGCGCTAAAACCAACACTCCCCCTCACCGCCACCGATTCACGTCGATGGGATGAGGGGGAGTGTTCTTGTTTTAGCTCTTAGAGGTTAATCATGTGGCCGCCGATACCCTCGGCCGCTTCCTTCATAGCCTCGGACAGCGTCGGGTGAGTGTGAACGTTGCGTCCGATCTCCTCTGCGGTGAGATCGAAGCGCTGCGCCAGGGTCAGCTCCGGCAGCAGCTCGGACACGTTCGAGCCCACCATGTGGCCGCCAATAAGCTCACCGAACTCGCCGTCAGCGATGAGCTTGACGAAGCCCGCGGTCTCATTCAGACCCGCTGCCTTACCGTTAGCGGAGAACGGGAAGGTCGCAACCTTGATGTCGCGGTCAGCGAACTTCTCACGAGCCTGCTCCTCGGTGTAGCCGAAGGAGGCCACCTGCGGGTTGCAGAAGGTGGCGCGCGGCATGTTCATGTAGTCACCCAGCAGCTGGGTCTCAGCGCCGGCGATGACCTCAGCAGCCACGACACCCTGCGCCTCGGCCACGTGAGCGAGCTGCAGCTTCGCGGTGACGTCACCGATAGCGTAGATGCCCTCAACGTTGGTGCGCATGTAGTCATCAATAGCGATGGCGCCGCGCTCAGTGAGCTCGACACCGGTGTTCTCCAGGCCGTAGCCCTCGGTGCGCGGGGCGAAGCCGATGGAGACCATGCAGCGATCCACGGTCAGCGTATCGGTCTTGGAGCCGTCCTTGGACTCGACCTCAACGGTGACATTGTCACCGTTATCCGTGATGGCGGTGGTCTTGTAACCAGTCAGGAGCTTCACACCAAGCTTCTTGTATTCCTTGGCGATAGCCTTGGATACATCCTTGTCCTCGTTCGGAAGGACGCGGTCCATGAACTCCACGATGGTCACGTCTACGCCATAGTTGGCCAGAACGTACGCAAACTCCATACCGATGGCGCCTGCGCCAACGATGACCATGGAATCCGGGGCCTCATCGCTGAGGATCTGCTCCTCGAAGGACACGATGTTGCCGCCGATTTCCACGCCCGGAAGGGAACGGACGACGGAGCCGGTGGCGATAATGCAGTTGTCAAAGGTAACGGTCTTACCCTTGTCATCGCCCTCGGTAATCTCGATGGTCTTGGCGTCCTTGAAGGAGCCGAGGCCATTGATCTCCGTAATCTTGTTCTTCTTCATCAGGTAGTGCACGCCCTTGACGATGCCCTCCGAGACCTTGCGGGAGCGCTTGTGCGCAACACCGAAGTCGAAGGAAACATCGCCGGAAATACCAAAGGCCTTCGCCTCATGGTTGAAGGTGTGTGCAACTTCAGCGTTCTTAAGAAGAGCCTTGGACGGGATGCAGCCCACGTTGAGGCAAACACCGCCCCAGTACTGCTTCTCAATAACGGCAACCTTCTTGCCCAGCTGGGCAGCGCGGATGGCGGACACGTAGCCGCCGGGGCCCGCGCCGAGTACTACAACGTCAAAATGTTCATTAGTCACGCCCTATAGGATACGTAACTTTGTGCCCGCTGTCCCACCACCCCCATGCTGTGCTCTCGTATCAGTCCATAACATTCCTGATACGCAAGCCACAGTGCACTGATGCGTAGAGGGCACACAACGCACAAAATAACCCCCAACCACCCGAGGGGGCGATTAGGGGGAGAGAAACGTGGGGCCGCACGCCCCGCAGCTGTTTAGTAAAGACCCCAATCCAGGGCGATCTTGGAGGAAGTAGAGGAGCCGGAGTGAGCGAACTGGCCCAGCACCTGGTTGATGGAAACGAGGATGGTGTCAAAGAGGTTCATTCTTCTTCTTTCTGTTGGTCTTCTAGCAGCCTTCACGGCCTCGTGCGATGTCACTATGCGGCACTGCCACCTTCTGCCTTGCAGGACGGCCGCCGCAGTAACGGTCTCCGCATCTGGTTCGACTAACGAATAGGCCGGACATTGCGTTACATAGCCCACGTTAACGCACGGAAAGATTATGACACGGTTTCCACTTCAATACCACCATTAACTTTAATATCTTGGTATGTTTAAACACGTTACCCTTATCTTGGGGTGCTGAAATTCCCATCTACCAGCACTATTGCCCATCTCATGGGTGGCGTGTCCGGAGCATCTTTTACACTTGCCCCTACATTTCCGCTCATCACTTAGAAAGCGAGATTCTATGAAGATTGCGCGCTCTCTCACGACGCTTGCGGCAGCCACTGCCCTAGCACTTGGCGCCGTAGCATCCCCTACCGCGGGCGCATCCGAGGTCACCCCGGAACAAATCCGCGGTGATGCCACACCGTCCACCATTTCCGAGCTCGACATCTACGGGGAGATTGAAAAGTACCTGCCCAAGGACTCCGCCGGAAACCCGTCGCCCTCCCGCCAAGAATATGAAGACGCCATTGGTAAGAACGTCACTTTTAAGGACGTTGACGTCAATGAGATCCCGGACAGCAAGCAGTGGATGGGCTACGTCCTGAAATACCCGGACTACCGTCAGAGCGTCAAGGCCCTCAATGCCACCGCACCAGCGATGGACCGCACCGTCCCTCTTGCAGTAATTACCCCAGACGGCACCTTTGATTCTTCCCGCCCCACCCTTTATCTACTCAACGGTGCTGGCGGTGCCGAGCAGGGCATGGACTGGCTGATAGCCACCACGCGCGAAGACTTGGATCCCAACAAGGAGGGCACCCAAGAACTCGATGACTACTACGGTGACCGAAACGTCAACGTCGTCATCCCGCAGGCAGGCGCATTCTCCTACTACACCGACTGGGTTACCAGCCCGGACCGCAGCTACCTCAAGGGCCCGCAGAAGTGGGAGACCTTCCTCACCAAGGAGCTACCGGGACCGCTGGAGAAGCACATCAACGCCAACGGCAAGCGCGGCATCGCAGGCATGTCCATGTCTGCTACCTCATCGCTCGTCTTGGCCCAGCACAACCCCAACTTCTATGACGCTATCGGGTCCTTCTCTGGCTGTGCGGCCACCTCGACTCCACTGCCGAACTTCTACACGCAGCTGACCGTGAATCGTGGCGGTGGAAGCACCGAGCAGATGTGGGGACCGATGGGCGGTGACTACAACCGCTACAACGATGGACTCATCAACGCCACAAAGAACAACATGGGTAATTCCCAGGTCTACGTCTCCGCTAACTCGGGGTTTGCCGGAATGAACGATTTGGGTTCGTCCAGGATTGAAAAGCAAGGCCTGGCCGGAGCCTTGAAGTCCTCCTCCACCCTGGTGGTGGAAGGCGGCGTCATCGAGGCAGCGATGAATGCGTGCACCCACGACCTGCAGGCAAAACTGCAGCGCGAAGGTGTCAAAGCGGATTTCAACCTGCGCAATACCGGTACCCACTCCTGGCCGGGCTGGTTCGATGACATCAACTCCTCCTGGCCCACCTTCGCTCGTGCCTTTGGTCTGCCGGTGGAGCCGGTCTCCACGCGGGCGTCGGAAAGCGCGGTGAACACGGACGCTAACGCCAAAGCTGAGGATGCCGATAAGCAGAATATGGAAGAGGCCGAGAACGATCCCAAGACCCCGGCCGACTCCCGGCCAGTAGCCCCTGAGGCCATCGAACAGTAAGCTCAACTCGCCATATTGATTGTTAAATAAGGAACGTAATGAAGCGTCTTAGCTCTCTCCTCGCCGCCGGCGCGCTCTGCGCTGCCGCGCTTATCAGCCCCGTTGCGGGTGCGGCCACCATCACCCCGCAGCAGGTTGCGGGTGACACGCCGCTGTCCACCATCTCGGACTTGAACGTCACCCCGGAGGTGCAGAGCCAGAAGTGGTACGAGCACTTCAAAGATGACGCCCGCGTTCTCAAGCTGGAGGCTACGTCACCGGCCATGAACGGCCGCGCGATTCCGCTGGCTGTTATCCCTGCTAAGAACCCGGACCGCCCGACCTTGTACCTGCTCAACGGCGCCGGTTCCGCGGAGCAGGACTCCGATTGGCTGTACATGTCCGATGCCGTGGACTTCTACGCGGACAAGGACGTCAACGTTGTCGTTCCGCAGGCAGGTGCTTTCTCCTACTACACCGACTGGCTGGAGGAGCCCAACGGCAAGTACCTCAAGGGCCCACAGAAGTGGGAGACCTTCCTGACCAAGGAGCTGCCTGGCCCGCTGGAGTCTCGCCTGAACGCAAGCAACAAGCGCGCCATTGCCGGCATGTCCATGTCCGCAACGTCTTCCCTGCTGCTGGCGCAGCACAACCAGGGCTTCTATGACGCGGTTGGCTCCTTCGCCGGCTGCGCCGCAACCGCCTACCCCACGGAGTACCAGTTCCTGCGCCTCACCGTGAACCGCGGCGGCGGAGAACCGGAACAGATGTGGGGCCCGATGGGCGGTGACTACAACCGCTACAACGATGCCCTGATGAACTCCGAGAAACTGCGCGGCACCAAGCTGTACATTTCCTCCGCATCGGGCTTCGCGGGTGAGCAGGATACCCCGTCCTACTACATGAACAAGGGCTACAGCCCGCTGGCCGCCTACGCGGGTTCGGCACAGCTGCAGGTTGAGGGCGGCATCATCGAGGCCGCGGTCAACCACTGCACCCATATGCTCAAGGCCAAGCTGGATAAGCAGAACATTCCAGCCACCTACAACTTCCGCAACGTGGGCACGCACTCCTGGCCGGGCTGGCGCGAGGACCTGGTGAAGTCCTGGCCCACCTTTGAGGAAGCTTTCAACTCCTAAAAAGTGAGCGGAGCGTGTCGCCCCACGGTCTGGCGCGGCGTGCTCGCTCCCCTGGCTTCGGATAACCCAGACAGGGCGGTAGGATAGCGGCATTATGAAGCTGCTTTCTACCGCCCTTTCGCATATCTCCGCCGCTCGCGACCGCGCTGCACTTACTCGGGATAGCTACACGAGGGTGGATTTCAACCTCGGCTTCGAGGTCACCCACTATGACTTGGACCTGACCTACCGCGTGGAACCCAACATGCTGCAGGGCGAAGCCATCCTCCACATTCGCGCGCTGGAGGACTTTGACAAACTCACGCTTGACCTCGGGGGCGCCATGGTGGCTCGCCGCATCACGGCGAAACACGCACCCCGCGTGGCCAAGTTTCGCCTGTCCGCCGGCAAACTGCGGCTGACCTTTGCCGACACCATCGTGGAGAACCAAGAGTTTGAGCTGCACATTCGCTATGGCGGCTCGCCGCGGCCACTGCGCACTCCGTGGGGTGAAATCGGCTGGGAGGAAACAGATTCCGGCTCCCTGGTGGCCAGCCAACCCAACGGTGCACCCAGCTGGTTCCCCTGCGATGACACCCCGTCGGAAAAGGCCACCTACGATATTCGCATCACCGCTGACGATCCTTTCGTGGTGATTTCCAACGGCAAGCTGGTCTCCCGCCGCAGCGCAGGCGGTTCCATGACGCGCTGGCACTACCGCGTCAAGCACCCTATGGCCACGTACCTCGCCACGGTGCAGATCGGCGAATACTCAGAGATTGACCTGGGCCGAGACGTCCGCGCTTGGGCGCCGGCTCGCCTGAAGCAGGTAGTCCTCGAAGAGTTCGCCCAACAGCAGGAAATGCTGGACTTCTATTCCTCGCTCTTCGGCCACTACCCTTTCCCCGACTACCAAGTGGTCATCACCGATGATGAGCTGGAGATCCCGCTGGAGGCCCAAGGCCTGTCCATTTTCGGATCCAACCACGTCAAGGGCGACCACCTCTTTGAGCGACTCATCGCCCACGAGCTGTCCCACCAGTGGTTCGGCAACTCCGTGGGCCTTAGTGAGTGGAAGGATATCTGGCTCAACGAAGGTTTTGCCTGCTACTGCGAGTGGCTGTGGTTCGAGCACGCGCATGGCCGCCCGGTGCATGAATCGGCGCGTTCGCACTATCAAGTGCTCGCACGCAAGAAGCAGGACATCGTGCTCGGTGATCCGGGCACGCGCGACATGTTCGATGACCGCGTCTACAAGCGCGGCGCGCTGACTGTTCACGCACTTCGCCGCCTCGTGGGCGATGAGGTCTTCTTCCGCACGGTCCGGGATTACCTCACCGCATCCCAGCACTCCGTGGTCACCCCGGAGGATCTCATCAGCCGTGTGAAGAAGGAAGCGACAGATCCTTCTGCGGTCGATGCTTTGTTGGACGAGTGGCTCAACCACACCGCGCTGCCCAAGTTCCCGGTCTAGACTTGTTCACCATGCGCAGGATGCTTGTTACCGGCGGTGCCGGCTTTATTGGTGCAAACTTCGTGAGGCTCGTAGCCCAGCAACGGCCCGACGTGGACATCACCGTCTTGGACAAGCTCACCTACGCGGGCAACCGCGCCAACCTTGACGGCGTGGACGCCACCCTGGTGGTGGGGGACGTGGCGGATGAGGGGGTCGTCGACAAGCTCGTGGCCCAGGCCGATACCGTGGTGCACTTCGCGGCGGAATCCCACAATGACAACTCTTTGCGGGATCCTTCGCCCTTCCTCCGCTCCAACGTCATGGGCACCTTCGTGCTGCTGGAGGCCTGCCGCCGCCACGATGTGCGCCTCCACCATGTTTCCACCGATGAGGTTTTTGGTGATTTGGAGATTGGCGCCGATACCTACTTCACGGAGGAGACACCGTATAACCCGTCGTCGCCCTATTCGGCCACGAAGGCCGGCTCGGATCACCTAGTGCGTGCATGGGTACGCAGTTTTGGGCTGCGGGCAACCATTTCGAATTGCTCCAATAATTACGGCCCTTACCAACACATTGAGAAATTCATCCCGCGGCAGATCACCAACCTGCTTCTGGGCCAGCCCGCCAAGCTTTATGGCACGGGCGAGCAGGTGCGGGATTGGATTCACGTGGATGATCACAACGAGGCGGTGCTTGCCATCCTGGACCGCGGGCGCATCGGTGAGACCTATAACATCGGCGCCGATCAGGAGGATACGAATAACCGCCAGGTCATCGAGATGATCTGTGAGCTGTTGGGTGCTACTGACGACGGCCGCGCGAACTACATCCACGTGGCGGACCGCCCGGGCCATGATCAGCGCTACGCCATGGATGCCAGCAAACTGCGCCGCGAGCTGGGCTGGAGCCCGCGCTACACGGATCTGCGCGAGGGCTTGGCTGCCACCATTGAGTGGTACCGCGCCCACGAGGACTGGTGGCGCCCAGGCAAGGAAGAAGTCGAAGCCAACTACGCGAAGCAAGGACAGTAAATTTCCATGAAGGTGCAGTCAACGGCCATTGAGGGCCTGCTCATTGTGGAGCTCGACGTCCACGGGGATAACCGCGGCTGGTTCAAGGAGAACTGGCAGCGTGAGAAGATGGTGGCGGCAGGTTTGCCGGACTTCCAACCGGTGCAGAATAATGTCTCCTTCAATGCGGAGAAGGGGGTTACGCGCGGGCTGCACGCGGAGCCCTGGGACAAGCTCGTCTCCGTGGCTTCCGGCCGGGCCTTCGGTGCGTGGTGCGATCTGCGCGAGGGCTCTGCCACCTTCGGGCAGCTGGTGACCCACGAGCTGCGCGAAGACGTGGCGGTCTTCGTGCCGCGCGGCGTGGCCAACGGTTTCCAGGCGCTGGAGGCCTGCGCCTACTCCTACCTGGTCAATGACCACTGGTCCCCGGATGCGGACTACACCTGCGTCAACCTCAACATGGTGGACTGGCCGCTGGAGCCGACGGAGATCTCCGACAAAGACAAGGCACACCCCGCGCTTGCCGACGTCTCCCCCATGCCCCCGCGCCGCATCCTGGTCACCGGCGCCAACGGGCAGCTGGGCCGCGCTTTAAAGAAATTCCTGCCCACCGCTGGTCTGGGCGCGGTGGAGTTCTGTGGGCACGAGGATCTCGATATCACCAACCCGCCTGCCCGCCCGTGGAAGCAGTATTCCGCCATCATCAACTGCGCGGCTTATAACGATGTCAACGGTGCGGAGGACGATCGCGCCGCGGCCTGGACGGTCAACGCTTCCGCCCCGGCGAAGCTCGCGCGCATTGCGGCGGAGAATAACCTGACCTTGGTGCACGTCTCCAGTGATTACATCTTCGATGGCTCTAACGAGGTCCACTCCGAGGATGAAATGCCTTCCCCGCTGTCGGCCTATGGGGCATCGAAAGCCGCGGGCGATACCGCCGCCCAGACCGCCCCGCGCCACTATGTCATCCGTACCTCGTGGGTCTTCGGCGATGGAGCCAACTTCATGGCCACGATGCGCTCGCTGGCGGCTAAGGGGGTCAAGCCCTCCGTCATCCATGATCAGCGCGGGCGCCCCACTTTCGCCGAGGACCTGGCCAAGGGCATCATCCACTTGCTCAAGACCGAAGCCGAGTACGGCGTGTACAACATCTCCAACTCCGGTGATGCGGTGGGACGCGATGAAATCGCCATGGCCGTCTTCACCGGCGTGGGCCAAGATCCCGCCAGTGTCACGCCGGTCAGCACCGAGCAGTACCGCGAGATCGCCGGGCCCGAAGCTCCCCGCCCGCAGGAGTCCACCTTCGACCTGTCCAAGATTGAAGCCACCGGCTTTAAGCCGATGAATTGGCGGGCCGCTTTGGCGCTTTACCTGGGCTTTTACCCGGCATAACACTTAACATAACACTTAGCTTCCCAGGTGTTATGTTGAGTGGGAAGTTGAGTGTTATGTTCGCCAGCCCGCGCCGCCGCAGCCCGGCGCGGGACCCCTCCGTTAAGCTTGAAGCCCATGAAGGGCATCATCCTCGCTGGCGGTTCAGGGACCCGCCTCTACCCCATCACCAAGGGCATCTCGAAGCAGCTCATGCCCATCTATGACAAGCCGATGGTCTACTACCCTCTGACCACCCTGATCCAGGCCGGCATACGCGAGATCCTCATCATCACCACCCCAGAAGACCAGGCCGCCTTCCAACGCCTGCTTGGCGACGGCTCCCAACTAGGCCTCATGCTGCACTACGCGGTCCAACCCCGGCCCGAAGGTTTGGCCCAGGCCTTCCTCATTGCGGAGGACTTCATCGCCGAGGATGACGTGGCCCTCGTTTTGGGTGACAACATCTTTGACGGCCACGGCTTCTCCACGGCGCTGAATGAGTGCAGCCACCCGGGCGGCGGCATCATCTTTGCCTACGAGGTCTCCGATCCGCAGCGCTATGGTGTTGTCGAGTTTGATGAGTCTGGCCAAGCCCTGTCCATCGAGGAAAAGCCCGCCGCGCCCAAATCCAACCACGCCGTGGTGGGCTTGTATTTCTATGACAATTCCGTGGTGGAGATTGCCAAGTCCATTACGCCCAGCGCACGCGGGGAGTTAGAAATCACCACCGTCAACGAGGAATACCTGCGCCGCGGGCAGCTGCGCGTCAAACGCTTGCAGCGCGGTGATGTCTGGCTGGACACCGGCACGGTGGACTCCATGAGTGAGGCCTCGGCCTACGTGGAGGTGATGCAAAAACGCACCGGCACCGTCATCGGCTCACCGGAGGTTGCCGCCTTCGAGGAGGGCTTCATCGATGCCGCCGCACTCACCGAGCTGGCCGAGCCCCTCCTGAAGTCCGGCTATGGCCGCTATCTCCTGGCCGCTGCCCAAGAGAGCTGAGACCGAGGTGCATTTCGATCAAATAAGGACCGAAAATCGCCCACGGGATCTGGGACCTAATTTGATCGATCCGTACTTGCCAAAGCGTCCCCACGCAGCATCAGAGGCCACCATCACCCAAACGGGCCTAGACGCGTTAAGGTAATCGCATGCCTACTTCATCCTCCCGCCCCACCAGCAATCCCAAGAAATCAGCGCTATCCACCATCAGCCCCGTGGCGTGGGGCCTGTTGGTGCTCGTTGTAGTTCTGGCTATCAGCATCGGCTTCCTGCTGGCAGAGCGCAATTCTTCCGGCGATGCCGGGACTCAAGCGGCGCAGGAGACTTCGACGAGCGCGGCGCCAACCCAAGACCTGGCGAAGGATGCTGACAAGGCCACGCCCGGCACGAAATTCTCCGACGGGAAGGGGGACCCGATGGTATTCGGCCCCGGCGGTGACACCAAGAGCGGCGATATCACGGTGGTTCACCGCAAGAAGGAGGATGATCCTTTCGCCGTGGGCGCAGTGGATGCCCCCGTGGTGATTTCGGAGTTCTCTGATTTCGAGTGCCCGTTCTGCTCCCGCCACGCCAACGTCACTGAGCCAGACCTCCTCAAGAAGTACGTGGAGAAGGGCCTGGTGCGCATCGAGTGGAATGACTTCCCCGTTAACGGTCCTGCCGCCGTCGATGCTGCCAAGGCCGGGCGCGCGGCGGCGGCACAGGGCAAGTTCCAGGAGTTCAAGCACGAGCTCTACACCGCTAGCAAGGACATCAATGGCCACCCAGAATTCGGCATCGAGGACTTCATGAAGTTCGCCGAGAAGGCCGGCGTTGCGGACCTGGATAAGTTCCGCCAGCAGGCCACGGATGATACCTACACCGAGGTCATCGAGAAGGCCACCAGCTACGCCTCCCAGATTGGTATTACGGGCACCCCGGCCTTCGTGGTGGGGGATCAGTTCATTGGTGGCGCGCAGCCACCGGAAGTCTTTGAGCAGACCATCCGGGAACAGCTAGGCAAGGCGGCCAATGGATAAGCCGCCGCTCATCGTGTGGATCTTCATCGCGCTCGTCGTTCTGACCGCGTTCTTAGGCGGCTATGCAGTGGGGGTGAGCGTATGAGTATCGGAGTTTTTGGCGCCGTCATCGCCGGCGTGTTGACTTTGATCAGCCCCTGCTCAGCGCTGTTGGTGCCAGCCTTCTTTGCCTATGCCTTTGAGTCGCAGCGCCAGCTGCTGCTGAAAACCCTGGTCTTTTTCTTAGGCCTGTGCACCACGCTCGTTCCCATCGGCATGGGTCTGGCTGCAATCCTCGCACAATACCGCGGCCAGGTCATCACGGTGGCGGGCTGGATCATCATCGCGCTGGGGATCTTTACCGCCTTGGGCGGTGGTTTCCGCATCCCCGGCATGGATACCCTGTCCGGTAAGGCGAGGGGAAAGGTGTTTCTGCTCGGCGCGGTCTATGGCTTTGCGGGCTTTTGCGCGGGCCCACTCTTAGGCGCTGTGCTCACCACGGCTGCTGCGTCCGGCAGCGCGCTCTACGGCGGGATCATCATGGTGGCGTATGCCGCTGGCATGGCCGCACCGCTCTTTGTTCTGGCGGCGCTGTGGGAGCGCCTCAATGTGGGCTCGTGGTCCTGGCTGCGCGGACGCGAGGTGGTCCTCGGCCCCGTGCGCACGAACACCTTGTCCATTGTGTCGGGCGCGTTTTTCGTGCTCATCGGCGCGCTATTCATTGCCAGCTATGGCACCGCAACCTTGCCCGCAGTCTTGAGCACGGATGCGCAGTTCGCGGTGCAAGAAAAAGCCCGCGCTTTCAGCGCGGGCGTAGCGGACGCGTGGGTATGGTTCGGGCTCTCACTTGCCGCCACGGTGGTGGCAGGCATCAAGGCTGCCCGCACCCCGGCCTAGTAGCCGCGTGCGATGTATTCGTCGATACGCGCAGCCTCAGCACCAATGGTGGTCTCGTCGCCGTGCCCCGGCAGGACGCGGGTCTCCGGCGGAAGGTTCAGCACTCGGTTGCGCAGGGACTCGATGATGACGTCGAAGTCGGAGTACTTGCGGCCGGTGGCACCGGGCCCGCCGTTGAAGAGGGTATCTCCCGACAGAAGCGTGGCTTCGTCCGCGATGTAGAGCACCACGCACCCTGGCGAGTGACCAGGCGTGTGGAAGACCACGAAGTCACTATCGCCCACGGTGAATAGCTGGTTATCCTCCAGCGGCACGAAGGTCGCATCCTCGTGGGTTTCCTCCCACAGGGGACGGTCATCCGGGTGCAGGTACACGGACACACCGAAGTGCTCAGCCACCTGGGGGGCGAGCTCGCAGTGGTCGTTGTGCGCGTGGGTGAGGATAACGCCCTTGACGGTGCGCTTTCCTACCTCGTCGATGACGCGCTCGGCGTCGTGGGAAGGATCGACGATGTAGCACTCGGCGTCGCTTGACGCGCCGCCTGCGGCCAGGATGTAGACGTTATTGTCCACGTCCCACTCACCGCCATCCAGGCGGAACTTTCCTGAGGTTACAAACTGTTCGATAATCATTTACAGCTCCACTACGGATCGAAGTACCTTGCCAGCCTTCATGGTAGCGAAGGCCTCCTCCACGTCGTCGAGGCCAACACGCTCGGTGACGAAGTCCTGCAGCGGGAAGCGGCCCTGCAGGGAGAGGTCAACGTACATGGGGAAGTCACGCTCCGGCAGGCAGTCGCCGTACCAGGAGGACTTGAGGGAACCGCCGCGGCCGAAGAAGTCGATGGCTGGGACGTCGAAGCGGCTGGTGAGGTTCGGAACGCCCACCATGACCATGCGGCCGGCCAGGTCGCGGGAGTAGAAGGCCTGGCGGGTGGTGGCTGGGATGCCCACGGCATCGATAGCCACGTCGGTACCGAAGCTATCGGTGAGCTCACGGACTGCCTCGATGACCTCGTCCTCGGACTTGTCCTTCGCCGCGATGGTGTGGGTCGCACCGAACTGCTTGGCCAGCTCCAGCTTGTCCGGATCCAGGTCCACGGCGATGACCTTCGAGGCACCCGCCAGCACCGCGCCGGCGATGGCTGCCATGCCGACACCACCGCAGCCGAAGACCGCGACGGACTCGCCGCGCTTGACGTCACCGGTGTTGACCGCAGCACCCAAGCCTGCCATCACGCCACAGCCCAACAGGCCCGCGGCGGCCGGGTCTGCCTCCGGATTGACCTTGGTGCACTGACCTTCATGAACCAGGGTCTTCTCGGCAAAGGAGCCGATGCCGAGCGCCGGGGTGAGCTCAGTGCCGGCGTCGGCGTCGCCCTCGGCAAGCGTCATGCGAGCGGAGGCATTGTGGGTGTTGAAGCAGTACTTCGGCTCGCCCTTCTTGCAGGCGCGGCACTCGCCGCACACCGCACGCCAGTTCAGGACTACGAAGTCACCGACCTCGACGTGGGTAACAGCATCGCCCACGCGCTCCACGACGCCCGCCGCCTCGTGCCCAAGCAAGAACGGGAAGGCATCCTCGATATCGCCATCGCGGTAGGCCAGGTCGGTGTGGCACACGCCGCAGGCCTGAATCTTGACCACGACGTCGTGCTCGCCCGGAGCGGGTACAACAATGTTCACGGTCTCGACGGGCTCGCCCTTCGCGCGCGCAATCACGCCGCGGACAACCTCCGAGCCTTGCTGGGAGTTATTTTCATTTAGGTTTTCATTAACAGTCATGTCCGCGAGGGTACGCGAAAGGCCCGGGCAACGTTGCCCAGGCCTTAAAGTCATAAGAACGCGTTTCTAGAAGCTTGCGAGATGGTTGGCCACAAACTCGTGACCACGAGCATTGATATGCAGCGGTAGGTTGCCCGGGCCGGCAGAGAAGTCCACCAGACCTGCCCACAGCCGCTTATCGGCATCGGCACACATACCGCGATCCCAGGTCATCGGCTTCATATCCACGAACTCGGTGCCGGTCGCGTGCGCTAGGTCCACCTGCATCCACTGCGTGACGTTTTCATAGCGCTGCACCATCGGCAGGGCCGTAGCATCGGCTGGCTTCGGACCAAAGTGGAGGAGGCAGTAGCGGTCACCGGAGCCGATGGTCGGATAACCCACGATCTGAATGCGGGCATTGGGGGCCGCCGCACGAATCTTGTTGATAATCGGCGCATTTGCGCCAACAAAGCGGGCGCGCATGTCGGCGTCGGAAAGCTGGGCATTGTTATACGTATCGTTAAAGCCGCCCGCATAGAGCACGCGCTGGGTGTCCGGGCTGAGCGCACCGCGGCGGATGGCATCATCGACCTGCGCGTTCATCTGCGGACCCTGAGACATCGAGACCGCACCGGAGCAGGAGAAATCCGCCACCGGCATGCCCAGCTTGGACGCGACGCGCTTGGCGTAGTTATTGCCGGAGGGACAGTCGAGACTCGGGTTGCGGTTAGAGGAGCCAAAGCGCGAGGAGAGGTAAACATCCAGCTGCGGATCCGCCAAAACGGAATCACCAAAGGCGACGAGGTTTCGCTCGCCGGCGGCGGCCTGCGGAGCCTGGGACAGGCCTACTGCCACGAGGAGGGAGGCGCAGAGGGCAGTGATGCGCTGAGTAAACTTCACGTGACTGATGTCCTTTCAAGAAAAGGGTATGTTCTTAACCGAAACCATATTAAACTAAGCTAGCAGTTAATCTTGTGTAACAATAGCAACAACTGTAACAATTTGTCGTTTTAAAAACAGGCGCGTTAGCCGCCTCCCCCGTAACCTTCTACCCCTTCCCTACGATGAGAACCCTATGAAGCTTTCTGATCTCACCTTCCATGCCGCCGCTCTCGCGCGTTTTGTCCCCGCCCTCTTTCGCGCCGGCCTTATTAGCCCCGCTGGCGGCCCACGGGCAGTGCTCTCCACCGCGCCGGTTCTCGCCCGCTACCGCTTCACCACCGCCCGCGAGGTGGAGCAGGCATACCTGACCTGCCCAGAACGCCTAGCGCTTATCGACGACGACGGGGCCCTCACCTACCGCCAGCTGCGTGAACAATCCCAGACCTTCGCGCGCTGGTTGCTCTCTCTGGGCCTCGACGAGATCCGTCTCGGCGTCATGGCCCGCAACGGCCGCGGCATTATCACCCCGCTGGCCGCCAAAGGTTATGCCGGAGCGCACATCTTCCTACTCAACGTTGGCTCCTCCCCTGAGCAGCTCGCCGGATGCATTGAGGAAAACCGCATCAACGTGCTCGTTATCGACGATGAATTCGTTGACCGCCTTGCCCCCGCAGACAGCGCTAGCCCCAGCCCCGTTGCTGGACTGCAGGTCGTGATTGGTCATGAGTCCGGCGAGGAGATCCCGGCCGAGCTGGCCGAGGCCCCGACGCTGCACCAGATCGTGGTGAACCCGCGGGACGTCGAGAAGCAGAAGCTTCCCACCTGGCCCAAGCATGGGCATATCGTGCTCATGTCCTCTGGCACCACCGGCATCCCCAAGGGCATTATGCGCCCAGAGCCCACGCTGCCCGTGGTGGTTGCCTCCATCGTGGATGCGGTGCCGTGGCGTGGGGACCAGAAGGTGCAAATGACCGCCTCCATCTTCCACACGTGGGGCTGGGCCTGCCTCAACATCGCGCTGGGCCTGCGCAACACCATTGTCACCCGCCGCGTCTTTGACCCGGCGGCCGCGCTCGATGACATCCAGCGCTACCAACTTGATGGCCTGCTCTCCTCCCCCGTTTTCTTCCGCCAGATGGTGCAGGCCGACCCAGATTCGGCCTATGACACCTCAAGCCTGAAGTTCATTGCTTCTGCAGGACATGCGCTGACCCCGGAGATTGTCAAAGAAACCCACGAGCGCTTCGGCCCGATTCTCTGCAACGTCTATGGTTCCACGGAGCTGGCGCTGGCATCGACGGCCACCATGGAAGAGGTGGCTAAGGACCCAACCATCGGCGGCAAGATTGCCTCTGGCACGAAGCTGCGCATCCTCGATGAGGATGGCAAAGAAGTCCCGCGCGGCGAGGTCGGCGAAATCTATCTGACCAACTCCACCGCGCTCATTGGCTATACCAACCCGAAGATTCCGCTCAACAAGGTTGATGGCCTCATCTCCATCGGTGACTTGGGCTATATCGACCCCGAGGGCTACCTGCACGTGGTGGGCCGCGCCGATGACATGATCATCGTCGGCGGCGAGAACGTGCACCCGCAGTCGGTGACGGAGGTGCTTGAAACCATGCCGGGCATCGCGGAAGTGCATGCCGGCGGCGTGGAGGATGAAACCACCTTCCAGCGCATCGCCGTGTGGGCCGTGACCACGCGCGATGCCTTGGGCAACACCGTGACTGCCGACGCCATCCGCACCTGGGTCCGCGAGAACCTCGCCGACCACTCCGTGCCGCGCGACGTCCACTTCCTGGACAAGCTGCCGCGCAACGCCACGGGCAAGGTGGTGCCGCGCCTGCTGAGCAATACCGACTAGCCGGCGTCTTCACTCCAGATTTCCCGGCTGAAATAGGGCCCTCCGAGCCACAACTGCCCGAGTTGCCAAAACCTTCGCTCCTCACCGCAGGGAGCAACGTTGTTTTTGGCAACTCGGGCAGTTTTTATATCTGGGATTTGGCCCCGCCGGCCCATCCCTTGAGATGGGCCGAATCAGGTTAGTTGCTGCGCTTGACGGTGGCCGCAACCTCGCCCGGTTGGACATGACCCTCGCGGGCAATGTCGACACCAGCGACTTGCTTGGCCGTCGGGCACACCACCGGGGTGATGAGGTTGACGCCGCGCTCGCGTAGCTTCTGCGCCTCCACCGCGATGATCGGCGTGCCGGCGGTGACGGTATCGCCCTTCTTGGCCAGGGCCGTGAAACCTTCGCCCTTGAGCTCCACCGTGTCGATGCCGATGTGGATAAGCAGGTCTAGGCCATCCGCGGTCTTCATGCCGAAGGCGTGGCGTGTCTTGAAGATCATGGTGATGGTGCCGTCTACCGGGGCGCAGACGTCGAAGGCATCGACGGTTTCAGGCATAACGGCGAAGCCTTCGCCCACCATGCCCTGTGCAAAGGACGCATCCGGGACCTGGGAGAGCTCGACGACGTCACCCGCGAACGGGGCGCGTACGTCGACGTCCGTCTCACCGTTGACGCTCTTAACGCCGGCGCTGGCCGGCACACTGGCTGCAACACCCGCAGCTCCAGCCGCGCTCGCAGCACCCGCCGTGGCCAGCGCCGGAGAACCGTGACGCAGCTGGTGACTGACCTCGTCATACATGAATTGCACGGCCGGGCCCACGATGACCTGGACGCTCTTCTCCGAGGGGTGGATGACGCCGGAGACGGCGGCGCGCTTGATTACGGAGTCGTCGACAAGCGCGCGATCCTTGACGCCCACGCGCAGGCGCGTGGTGCAGTAGTCCAGGGAGTCAATGTTGTCCTTGCCGCCGAGGCCTTCGATGATGCGCGCGGCATCGGCTGCGGTCTTGTCATCGCCGCTGACGGAATCCGCCGCGTCGTCGGCCTCATCCTCGCCGCGGCCCGGCGTCTTCAGGTTCAGCCAGCCGATGAGGAAGTAGAAGATGACGAAGTAGAGGAAGAAGAAGCCCACGCCCATGACCAGCAGCATGTACCACTTGTTGGCCAGCGGGTTCTGGGAGGAGAGCAGCATATCCACGAAACCGGCGGAGAAACCGAAGCCGGCGGTCCACTCCATGGCGGAGGCGATGAAGACGGACAGGCCCATCAGTAGCGCGTGCACCACGTAGAGCAGCGGGGCGACGAACATGAAGGAGAACTCCAGCGGCTCGGTCACTCCGGTGAAGAAGGAAGCCAAAGCGCCGGCGGCCATGAGGGAGCCGACGACCTTGCGCTTGCTCTTATCCGCGCGCAGGTACATGGCGAGTGCCGCACCCGGCAGACCGAACATCATGACCGGGAAGAAGCCCGCCTGGTAGCGGCCCACGACGCCCTCGACCGTGCACTGGCCGTTGGCCCAAATACCCGGGCAATCAGCGGCAGAGGTCGCGGCCGCGGCGGCGTCGATGGTGGCCTGGCCGGCCTGGAAGTTACCGATGTCGTTGATACCGATGACGTCGAACCAGAAGACGGAGTTCAGCGCGTGGTGCAGGCCAGTCGGGATGAGCAGGCGGTTGGCCACGCCGTAGATGCCGGCACCCGCCGCGCCCAGGCCCTGGATGGAGGTACCGAAGTTGAACAGCGCGTTGTAGATGAACGGCCACACAAAGTAGAGGATCCCGGAGACAACCATGGCGAAGATCGCGGTAAGGATCGGCACCAATCGGCGGCCAGAGAAGAAGGCGAGGAAGTCCGGCAGCTTGGTGCCGTGGAAACGGTTATATACCCAGGCCGCCATGACGCCGGCGAGGATGCCGAAGAGGACGTTGCCGCCGCCCACAGCATTCCAGCCTTCCGCGGCCCATTCCAGCGCCTCATCGCCGGTCAGCGCGGTGGGGTCTTCGATACCACGGTAGCCGGCCACAGCCTCCGGGCCGAGCAGTTTCATAAACGTGGCGAAGGCCAGGAAACCAGAAAGTGCCGCGGCACCGTTGGAATCCTTGGCCAGGCCGAAGGAAATGGCGATGGCGAAGATCCAGCCCAGGTTAGCCAGCACCGCATCACCGGAGCTGATGAGCAGCTGCGCGGCGAGGTTATCCGGGCCGGCGGCGCTGGAGATCCAGTAACCAACACCGCAGAGGATCGCCGCGACGGGCAGCACCGCCACAGCGCCCATGAGGGCTTTTCCGAGCCGCTGCAGCGGCCCCATGACATCGACTTTCATGCGAGGAGTCCTTTCACACTAGTAAGGAATTAGATGGAGTTTTTAGAAAAAAGTGGGCGGTGCGGACGGTGTTTGTCCGCGAAAACGTAGTACTCGCGGTCCTCCAGCTGGGAGGCGGCGGCTTCATCGAGGATCACCGTGGCGCGCTGGTGCCACTGCAGGATCGACGCGGGGCAGTGCGCGGAGAGCGGGCCTTCCACCATGGCGTGGACCGCGCTGGCCTTGTTGCTGCCAGTGGCCAACAAGAGCAGGTGGCGTGCCTCACTGATGGTGCCCAATCCTTGGGTCAGCACGTGGCGTGGGACCTCGTCTTCGTTGTCGAAGAAGCGGGCATTGTCCTGCACGGTTTGCGGGTGCAGCGTCTTGATGCGGGTGCGCGATTGCAGGGAACTCGACGGCTCGTTGAAGCCGACGTGCCCGTTGGCCCCGATGCCCAGCAGCTGGATGTCCACGCCGCCGGCATCACGGATGGCCTTGTCATAGTTGGCCGCGGCGGTGGCAGGGTCATCGGAGTCACCAGCGGGGCTTTTTACCAGGTCATCATCGAAATCCACGTGGCTGGTGAATTCGCGGCGGATGGTGGAATAGTAGGACTGCTCGTGGGTACGCTCCAGCCCGATGTATTCATCGAGCAGGAATGCGCGGCTGCGGGCAAAGCTCACCTCGCCGCGCTCATGGCGCGTAATGAGCTCCTTGTACATTGCTACCGGGGTCGAGCCTGTGGCCAGGCCCAAGGTGGCGCCGGCGTTGGCGTAGTGCGCGAAGATGTCAGCGGCCTCCACGGCCACTTCGGCCGGCGTGGAGCGGATGAGGATTTCCATGAGATGCCTTCCTGTGTGTTTAAGAGAGTGGGATGTCCGCGCCGTCGACGATGACGCGCACCGGTTGGTAGTGAGAGTTAAGGCCAACCAGGTTGGCGCGCGCGCCAACCGCGATTCGGCCTAGATTCGCTTCCCCCAGCACATCCGCGGCTGTAGTGGAGGTAAAACGAACTGCTTCCCCGAGGCCGTGGCGCGCGGCGAAGCTGGCGAATTGCTGGGACAAGGTAGAGGTGCCGCCCGCGATGGCGCCGCTGGGCACGCGCGCAACTCCCCCGCTCACGGTGACAGGCAGCGAACCCAGCTCATAGTCACCATCGGCCATGCCGGCCGCCGCCATGGCATCAGTGATGGCGAAGGCGCGGTGACTGTGAGCCATGTCCACGGCGCCGTCGACAAGATGCACACCATCTGCGATGAGCTCGACGGACACATCCCCCGCCTTCGCTGCGGTGAGCAAGGCCGCTACCGGGCCCGGCGCGCGGTGGTGAATAGAAGGCATGCCATTAAAGAGGTGCGTTCCAGTCACGGTCAGGCCGAGCTCCTTAGCCTTGGCGATAACGCTCAGCGTGGTGTCATAATCGGCCTCGGTGTGGCCCAGGCTGGCGATGATGCCATGCTCCGCGCAGACGTCGAGCAGCTTGTCGACGTTCTCCGTTTCCGGCGCGAAGGTAATCGAACGCAGGTGGCCGCGGGCCGCGGCGATGACCGCGCGGAAGAAGTCCGGGTCACCGGGCACGATGCGCGAGGGGTCCTGTGCGCCGCATTTGGCCGCAGCGATGAAGGGGCCCTCCATGTGGATTCCGGCGATCTCGCCTTCTTCAGCCAGCTGGGCTAAAAGCTCCGCCCGGGCGCAGAGTTCTTCTTGCGTGCCGGAGACCAAGCTGGCCAGCAGTGTCGTTGTGCCGTGCGCGCGGTGGAAGCGGGCGGCGGCTAGGCACTGCTCGTAGTCGCCGTTGGGGAATCCCCCGCCGTTGCCGCCGTGGTTGTGTAGGTCCACGAAGCCGGGCACCCACAGCAACGCATCCGAGTCCCCGGCGCGCCAGGCAGCCTCGGCTTGGGGGACGTCGCCAAGCACTATGCCCTCAATACTCTCCCCGAACGTGACGGCCCCAGCGCGCAGCTCGAAGTTTTCATCAATATAGAGGCCCTCGACGTGGCCTTTCTCCTTTGTCTGCATGGTTCATTCGGTCCCGCTTGTACGGGCTGACGTGGCGCAGCCCGGTTGACAATTCACTTGAAATTTATCAGGGCTACCAATTTTTGTGAACCACACTTCCTCCGAAGGGGGTGTGTGAGCGCAGATGGCTTTTAGCGCGTTAGGTGCACCGCGCGGAATGTCGAAAGGCCCGGCGAGCTACCAGCCACGGGTGACCACTCGGTCCCAAAGCGCGTTGCTCGCTAGCTCACCGGCGCCCGCTGGTGAGGTGCCAACGAACACATCTCTCGCATCAGGATCATCAGCAAGAATGTAGCGGAACCACGCGGTGGCGTAACTGTCCCCGAACTCTAGAACGTCCTTGTGGTCCGCGCCCAGGCGGCGGGCAATGATTGCCGGACCACCAGCTGATTCAAAGTTCTCCTGCAAGTCTGACCACGGACTAACAAGCCAGCGGTCCGAACGGCCATCGCTCGTCATCAGGAATAGCGGTTCCTCTACGTCAGCCGTGTTGTAGTCCCAGTCATTGGACTGTGCCACTTTGTGGGAGGCCGGGCTCGCCGCATACACAGCTGCTACCTCCGTGTGGGCCGCAGCGTTGATGGCACCCGCACCACCCTGTGAGTGGCCAAAAATGCCGACTCGTGATCGGTCCGCACGAGAATCCAGTTCCGGCAAGCGCTCAATCAAGTGCACGACATTCTCTCCTGTACCTGTGTGGGGAGTCTCATCGCCGACAACCACGAAGCCCCAACTAGCCAGGTGCTCCGCCACGGGCAGGTAGCTGCTCAGCGGCGTGTTCGTGCCATTAGCCATGACCGCCGCCGGAAACGGTCCCGCGCCTGTCGGTGCCGCGATGGTCACGTCGCCATCACGCCGCACGTCGACCTCGTGCGGCCCCTCGCCCGCAAACGACGCTTCCAGCGGGCCACCTGTCTCAGCGCTATATCCGGCAGCCACGCCGTCATCACCGGTCACGCTGTCTGCGTCCACCCACTGCATGAATCCCACAAACCCTACAAACGCCACCACAATCACGGCCACCACGGCAATCATGCCAACCACAAGCTTTTTCATGCTCTGTATTGTGTTTCGCACGAGAGCGAAGGTCACTAGCGCTAGCACTACTTTTTCCTGTACACAGTGCAAGAGCTGCCTCCGCTACGCCCTTGAAATGAGAGACTCACATCATTACCTTGTTGTATGTAATCGTCATCACATATGGGAGAAATAATGCTTACCTCCGAAACGCTTTCCGAAGTAGTCACAGTAGGAGGTTCAGGTCCGTTCAGCGGCCAGGGCAACGAAACAGTTGCAGCCTAAATGCATCCCCCTAGAAACAGTGGTGACGAAGGACTTTCATCTATCTACACCTTGACCGCCACATATTTTTTATTGTCAGTGTGCGGGTCAATGACCAGCCTCTCGATTTCACTCCACTTCGCCGAACTCAACAAAGGCGAACTGTTGGTGGCAAGCATCTTCATCTCGGGTACTTGCGCTCAAGTTTTTGCAGTCCCCTTTCTGGCCCCACTCTTCAACAAATTCAACAGCTATCACATTGCGCTTGCTGCACTCTTCTTAGATCTTCTGGGCCTGTTATCAATGGCAGCCTATCCAGAGCCATTGATCCTCATTGTCGGAAATCTCGTCACCGCATGCTTAAGCGGACTGTCAATTCCATCCATTTTCACCATCGCTGACTCTCAGGTCGGCGAAGGACAGCAGGCGAAAGCCTTCTCCCTCTTGGACACAGCCCGACTTGGCAGTGGATTCCTTGGACCACCTCTAGGTGGATTACTACTGGACCAAAGAAACCTGCAGACAGCGCTCTTCGTTGAAGCTTGCGCCGTTGGAGTCTCGCTACTTGCTTTTTATTTCCTTTATAAATCCTCGCCCCCGAAAACACTGCTTCATTCAGAAACCAAAGATTCTTCACCGAGTTTTCTCCAGAAGGTCCTCGAAGCACCTTCCCTTTTGCTGAAGAATAGAAGCGCTCGGTCCGCGTTAACCAGCATTTGGGGAGCAATTATCTGCACCTCGATTTTCAACGTTTCGCTTGTCTTCTATGCGACACAGACCCTCCACGTCAGCGGTACGTTATATGCCATCATTGCCCAAGCATTTATCGTGGGCCGCATCTTTGGCGCACGGCTTTCAGCTCGCCTTCACTCACAGAACGCTGGGAAAGTCCTGGCCGGGGCAGGATTCGCTATGGGGTGTTTCATAGCTTTACCTGGACTATTTCCCTCATTGTGGCTCTGCATCCCATGTTTCCTCCTGGGCGGAGTCTGCAATGCTGCTCAGGTGGCCGCACTACGCATAATCGTTGTCGGATCCGTACCTGATGAAGTGAAACCCAAAGCCCTTTCTACGATGGGTTCAATTAACAGCTCCGCAATGCTTATTGGATACATCATCGGGGCACCTGTTGTAAGTGCCATCGGCCCAGCTGCGGCCCTTGTCGTATCAGGGTTTGGCACCTCTATCCTCACTCTGGGGCCAATTCTGAAGACCACCATGTACGGTGCCTCCGGTGACCAAGACTACGACAACAAATAGCATTCAATTCTGTAGTAAATCTACTGTCAGATGCGAGTTTTTGGTACCGGTGTGTTCAGAAGACTGAAATGGTAGCGGTGTGG